>NZ_SMLD01000078.1:0-41368 GCF_004352805.1 Nonomuraea mesophila | reverse complement strand
TCCCCGGCCGGAGCGGCGGGCCCGGCCGGTGTCACGGCCGGTGGCGACGGGCTCAGGCGAGCGCGGGCAGCACGTAGACCTCCGCGCCCGGCGGCAGCGCGCAGTCGAGGCTGCCCAGCCCCCGGGCGTTCTCGCCGCACACGATCATGCTGATGTGCCTGCGGATGCGGCCGTACTCGTCGCGCAGCCGCTCCTCCAGCAGCGGATGCGTGCGCCGGAGCATGTCGAGGGCCGAGCCGAGCGTGGGCGGGGAGTCACGGTCGGCGCCCACCGCGAAGACCTTGACCTCCTGCATCCCGCTCACCCACCTGCGCAGCGAACTGGGCAGCACGAACACGACCAACATCACCGGTCTGCTCATGAGTCAGAGCACCGCCGCGCGCACGGTGAGCACGTCGGGCAGGTGCCGGCCGACCAGCGACCAGGTCTCGCCGTCGTCGCGCGAGCAGTGGACCTCGCCGTCGCGCGTGCCGAAGAACACCCCCGCCCCCGACGCGGTCATCGCGTCACGCAGCACGGCCGCGTGGACGGGCTCTTCCGGCAGGCCCGCCGAGAAGGGCTGCCACGTCTCGCCGGTGTCGTCGCTGCGGTGGACGCGGTAGCGGTGGCCGACGGGTGTGCGGTCCATGTCGGCCGTGAGGGGCAGCACGAAGACCGTGCCGGGCCGCGACGGATGGGTCACGATCGGGAACCCGAAGTCGGACGGCAGCGCCGAGCCGATGTCGTGCCAGTCGCCGCCGAAGTCGTCGCTGCGGTAGACGCCGAAGTGGTGCTGCAGGTAGAGCCGATCCGGCACGGCCGCGTCGGCGGCGACCTTGTGCACGCACTGGCCGAACTCGGGGAACTGGGCGCCCTCCGGCAGGAACGGGGCACGGATGTTCTGGTTGGCCGCCTCCCACGACAGGCCGCCGTCGCTCGTGCGGTAGAAACCGCCGGTCGAGACGGCCACCCCCATGACCGCCGGGTCGGTGGCGTGGCAGATGATCGTGTGCAGGCACAACCCGCCGCCGCCCGGCTCCCAGAGCGGGCGGTGGGGGTGCTCCCACAGGCCTTCGACGAGCCGGTAGGTGACCCCGCGGTCCTCGGAGCGGAACAGCGCGCCCGGCTCGACGCCCGCCCACACCACGCCGGGCTCGGACGGAGAGGGCGTCAGCTGCCACACCCGGGCGAGCGTGGCCCCGGTCTTCTCGGGGAAGGCGATGGGCGGCTGCTCGGCCTCCTGCCAGGTCTGCCCGAGGTCGTCGGAGTACATGACCGACGGACCGAAGTGGCCGTATTCGACCCCGGCCAGGAGCCGGGGCGTGGCACCGCGCGTGTCGATGGCCACCGAGGGCACCGCGATCGTGGAGAACTGGATCGGTTGCAGCTCGAACGGGCCGCCGTCCGCCGAGCGGGCCAGGAACAGACCCTTACGGGTGCCGATCGCGAGCACTGCGTCACTCATGACATGCTCCCATGTTCGCTTTGCGGCCATCGTGCCACGCGCCACCGACAGTTACCGAAGTCTGGGAGATTCCCGTCGCCCGTCACCGGTCCGGCGCCGCTTGACCTGGGAGGTAATCGTCCGCATTCTCCCCAGGCGCTAACGTTCCGGATATGAGAGCGGTAGTCGTACATGATGAGTCTTATGGTGATTTGCTGCGGTCATGGCGGCAGCGGCGGCGGGTGAGCCAGCTCGATCTGGCCATCGAGGCCGGGGTCTCCGCCCGCCACATCAGCTTCCTTGAGACCGGCCGCGCCCGGCCGAGCCGCGCGATGGTGCTCAAACTGGCCGAGGAACTGGAGGTGCCGCTGCGGCACCGCAACCGGCTGCTGGTGTCCGCGGGGTTCGCACCGATCTATGCCGAACGCGCGGTGCGGGCTCCGGAGATGCACATCGTACGCCAGGCGCTGGACCGGATCCTGGCCGGGCACGAACCGTACCCGGCGCTCGTCGTGGACGCCGCCTGGAACCTGGTGGCGGCCAACCAGGCGGCCGGGATGTTCATGGACGGCGTACCGGCGGAACTGCTGGCGGAACCGGTCAACGTGATGCGCCTGTCCCTGCACCCCGACGCGATGGGCGGGCGCCTGCTCAACCTGGCCGAGGTACGTGCCCACCTGCTGCACCGGCTGCGCAGGCAGGCCGAGGCGTCCGGCGACGGGCACCTGGCCGAGCTCCACGACGAACTGGCGTCCTACACCTACCCGGGGGTGGACCTGAACGTGGCGCACGTGCCGGGGCCCGGGGACATCCTGCTACCGCTGCGCGTCGCCGCCGGTGACCGGGTGCTGTCGATGTTCACCACGATCGCGACGTTCGGCACGCCGATGGACGTGACGGTCTCGGAGCTGGCCATCGAAACCTTCTGGCCCGCCGACGAAGAAACCGCCGCCACCTTCCGCTGACCACCCGCCCCGCCCTCCGCGTGCGTCCCACGCCCGCGCGCTTCGCCCGCGCCTTCTGGTGGTCGTTGGGGCCCGCCGTATCTCCGCCACTCCCCCGACGCCTTCCCGCCTCCTCGGTGCGCGTTTTGCCCCCGCCTCGCGATGGTCGCTGAGCCCGGCCGCCTCCCCGGCGCCTCCCCGCCGCGCGGCGCAGCGCGCTGCCG
Source organism: Nonomuraea mesophila (assembly GCF_004352805.1). Taxonomy (NCBI): domain Bacteria; kingdom Bacillati; phylum Actinomycetota; class Actinomycetes; order Streptosporangiales; family Streptosporangiaceae; genus Nonomuraea; species Nonomuraea mesophila. The sequence goes on along the minus strand of NZ_SMLD01000078.1, from coordinate 38,777 downwards.
GTAGCGCTCCACCGTCAACGCCGGCTCGGATCGCCGCGTCCCCTCGTCACGTCGCCGGCTCGCGCCGTCGTCCTTGCGCGCGTCTCGTCGTCGTCTCGTGTGGTCGTCCTCCGGCGCCTCCCGCCGTCGGCTTGCGCCGTCGTCCGTCCGCGTGTCCCGCCCGTCGGCTCGTCGCCCGGCGACGGGACGCATGCGAAGGACGGAGCGCCCCGCGACGGGGAGGCGAGCCGCCGTCCGCGCGTGCCGTCGTGAGGCCGTGCGTGTCCCTGTGGACCCCCGTGTGGTCCGCGGGCCCCTGCGGTCGTCACCGGGCGGTGGTGGGGCGGTGCGGGCCGTCCTCGCCCGGCGCTATGGCCACCTCGGCCGAGATCGGGGCCGGGCCTCCGCCCGTGATCGGCAGGCCGCCGGAGACGGTGTAGGTGCGTACGTCCAGCGCCCCGCCCGAAGGCGGCGCCGCCACCGTGAAGGCCGCATGGGCGCCGCCGCCGGGCACGACCGACGTGGAGATGTAGTCGCCCGCCATACGGCCGTGCGCGGTGTCGGCGAACCACTCCAGCGGCATCCCCCCATGCAGTTCACGAGGGGCGGCCCAGGTGGCCCCGCCGTTGGCCGAGGAGGTGTAGCCGACCGTGAGGCGACACGTGGCGGCGGTGCACGCGGGGTCGGCGTAGCGGTAGTAGGTGAGGGCGAGCCGGACCGTGCCGCCCGCGCTGGAGCGGTCGACGCCCAGGCCGGGGATGAAGTGGTCGCCGCCGTCGCTGGTGGCCCGCATGACGCGGCTCCACTCCTCACCGGTGGCCGAGCTGCTCAGCACGATGTCGTTGCCGGCGCACCGGTACTGGAAGCGGCAATCGTGCCAGGCGACGTACACGGCGCCGGTCGCGTCCGTCTCGGCCGACGGCAGAGGCGCGGCACGCAGTCCGCCCGCGACCGTGTGCCGGCGCACGGTGGTGACCGGCACGCTGGGCTCCCAGCTCGCGCCGCCGTCGCCGGAGCGGATGGACCGGACCTCGTCCTCGTCGCTCAGGTACGGCACCACCACGGCGCCGTCAGGCCGCACGACCGGCTGCCCTCCGAGCCCGCTCTCCTGGGTGGGGGTCACCGTCCAGGTCAGTCCGCCGTCGGAGGAACGCGCCATCATGATCGTGTTGCCCGCTGCGTGGTCGTCGAACGTCACGTGGCAGTGGCCGTAGAAGGGGCTGGCCGGAGTGTTGTCGCAGACGATCCAGCTCTTGTCCAGATCCCCGCCGTCCCGATCCCCGCCGTCCCGATCTTCGCCGTCCGGGTTCTCGCTGTCTGGGTCTCCGCCGGTCCGGTCCCCGTCGTCCGGGTTCTCGCCGGCCTGGTCCGCGTCCCCGTTCACGTCGCCGTCGGCGGCTGTGGCGACCGTTACCGGCGCGTCCCAGGTGCGGCCGCCGTCGCCGGAGCGGCTGGCGAGCACCGCCGTCCCCCTGATCCCGCCCCGCTCCGACAGCGCCAGCGACGCGATCAGCCAGACGCGGTGCCGGGCGTCGTAGGCGACCGACGGGTCGCTGACCCGGTCATGGGAGCCGCCGCCGAACGTGGTGATCCCCGGCAGCACCCCTTTCGTCCAGGTTCCGCCGTTGTCGGGGGAGGCGGCGAACGCGATGCCCGTGGCGCCCCCGTCGAAGAACCTGCCCGACTGGTGCGCGGTCACGATGGCCGAACCCCACTGGTAGGTGTCGGCTCCGGCCTGGGTGCCGTGCCGGCTGGTGGCGTTGGCGTACGGGTCGGACCCGAGCTCGGTCAGCGGGACCGCCGCGGCGGAGGGGGAGGCCGCGGCGGAGGGGGAGGAGGAAATGAGGAGGAGCGTCGCGACGATGACGGCCGGTACGGACGAGAGCCCGCCGATTCCTCGGCGCCTGGCGGGGGCTGGCACGGTCCACCTCCACTTGGCGTGTCAGTTACAGCTGGCACCGTCCCGCCGCCGCTGTCAACCTTTTGATCGCCGGCCGGTTCCCGTCATCGCCCGGCGTGCACGACGTCGCGGTGGATCCGTGGCAGCGGTACGCCGTCCTGCTGCAGGCAGCGCACGGTCTCGTTCACCATGGGCGACGGGCCGCAGACGTACACGTCGTGCTCGGTCCAGGAGCGTAAGCGCCGGACGGCGTCGGGCAGGTGGCCGCGCATCCCGTCGTACGACGGCTGGTCCGACACCACGGGCACGACCCGCAGCCAGGGGAAGGCCGACTCCATCCTGATCAGGTCGGGCAGGTCGTACAGCTCTCCGGCGGTGCGGGCGCCGTACAGCAGGTGGATGGCGGGCCGGCGGCCGGAGGCGATGATGGACTCGACGATCGCCTTCAGCGGCGCCAGGCCCGTGCCGCCCGCCACGCACAGCACGTCCCGTACGCTCTGCTCGCGCGGTGTCATCGTGCCCGTCGGCGGCCCCAGCATGACGGTGTCGCCGACGCGCGTGTGCCTGGTCAGGGTCGTCGACACCCAGCCGCCGGGCACCGAGCGCACGTGCAGCCTGATGGTGTTGTCCTCGCGCGGCGCGTTGGCGATGGAGAACGTGCGCCACACGCGGGGCCAGCGCGACGTCTGCACGGTGACGTACTGGCCGGACGTGTACGGCAGCCGCTGCGCGGGCCGCAGCGTGATGACCGCGATGTCCTGGTGGCGCAGCTCGTGGCCGACCACCTCGGCCACCCACCAGGCGGGCGAAACCCCCGCGTCGGCCTCGGCCGAGTCGATCATCATCTTGGCGGCGGCCGCGTACGCCGCCATCCAGGCCTCCTCGATCTCGGCGGTCCAGACGTCGGCGGCGAAGCGGCGGACCGTGGCGAGCAGCGCCTTGCCCACGGCCGTGTAGTGCTCGGCGACCACGCCGTACTTGCGGTGGTCCCTGCCCATCTGGCCGAGGTACGCCGCCATGCTGTCCGGGCTGTCCAGGCTCCACACGATCCTGGTCAACGCGCTGAACAGCCGGTCGCGCTGAACGTCCAGAGCCGGCGGGAACAGGCCTCGCAGGTGCGGATTCTCAGCGAACAGCCGGCCGTAGAAGTAGGCCGTGGCCTGTTCGGCCACCGGCTCGATGACGGAGAAACTCTCCTTGACCAGGCGCGGATTCAACGACATATTCCCACCCCACTTGTGACCGGAAAGGCATTCCGGTCTTGTCGTTCACCTCCCTGACGGTTCCGGGTCGTGAGCGCACGTCCGTCCCCGGCAGCTCCGATGCGCTCGCAAATGAGTCTTACACCACCGATGACGCGTCACAACCATTTCCCTCCAATAAGGTGCGAAGCAGAATCTCGCGCCGCGTTGGCCGTACGATATTTCTCAGTTTTTCGGACATAAATCCCGAACAAAAGTCACTTTCATCTTTGTAGGGATGAGTCAGGTCCGGGACGCGCGGCCGAGGGCCGCCGCGGGCGCGGGCGGCGTCCACCGCTCCGGCCGCGTGGGAGGCACGTGGCGGGAGGGGATCTTGAGGAGGGGTGACATATCGGAAAGACTGTGCGCCATGATGGGCATGTAGCCGTCACCTCGACCGGCTGGTGGCCGAACGAACTCCACCATGCCCCTGGAGATCGCATGTCCCGTCCGCTGATCGGTATCACCGCCTACTTCGAGGCCGCCCGCTGGGGCGACTGGGTGCGGGAGGCCGTACTCTCGCCGCCCTCCTACGCCAAGGCGGTCGACCGGGCCGGAGGAGCCCCCGTGGTGCTCCCGCCGCTCGGCCTGCACGCCATCGACGACTACGTACGCGGCCTGCATGGCGTCGTCCTGGCCGGAGGGGTGGAGGTGGAGGCCTCCGCCTACAACGGCGAGCACGACGACCGCGTCCCCGAGGGCCAGCCGCACCGCGACCGCTTCGAGCTGGCCCTGGCCAGGGCGGCGGTCAAGGCCGACGTGCCGATCCTCGCCATCGCCAGAGGCATGCACGTGCTCAACGTCGCCCAGGGCGGCACCCTGATCCCCTGGCTGCCCGAGGTGCTCGGCAACCACCGTCACGCCGAGCCGGGCACCCCGCACACGCTCCAGGTCAGCGTGTCCAGCAAGCTCGGCAAGGCGGTCGGCGAGCAGGTCGAGGTCGTCACTCCGCACCACCAGTCGGTGCGCCGCCTCGGCACCGGGCTGCTCGCCGTCGCGTGGGCCGACGACCAGATCGTCGAGGGCATCGAGGTGCAGGGCCACAGGTTCGGCGTGGGCGTCCAGTGGCATCCCGAGCGCGACGTCGAGGACCGGCTCTTCGATGCGTTCATGGAGGCGGCCCGCTAGGCTGCGATCATGCCGCTGCACCCTCAGTCGCGGGACTACATCGCCGTCCATCCGTCGGATCTGGGCGTTGATCCGGCCATGCTCGACCCGGACGGGATCCAGGAGTTGCGCGCACATGACGGCCTGGCGGCCCAGCGCGGTCCGCTCACCAAACTGCCCTACGTCCGCGACGAGCGCGCCGAGGGCGTGCCGATCCGGATCTACCGCGCCGACCCCGGCGACGCCCCGCTGCCGGTAGTGGTCTACTTCCACGGCGGCGGATGGGTGCTCGGCAGCGTCAAGCGCAACGACGCGCTGGGACGCGACCTGGCCATCCGCACCGGTGCGGTGGTGGTGTCGGCCGACTACCGCCTGGCCCCCGAACATCAATTCCCCGCCGCCGCGGACGACGCCTGGACGGTGGTGCGCGACATCTTCGCCAGGCCCGCCTTCTACCAGAGCAACGGCCGCGTGGCGGTCGTCGGCGACAGCGCGGGCGGCAACCTCGCGGCCGTCGCCGCCTGGCAGGCCCGCGACGCCGGGCTGCGGCTGGCCCACCAGGTGCTCGTCTACCCCGTGCTCGACGTGGCGATGGACACACCCAGCTACTCGGAGTTCGCCAAGGGCTTCGGGCTGGAGGCCGGGGAGATGGCGTGGTTCGCGCGCCAGTACGCCCCCGACGCCGACCCGGCCGACCCGAGGCTGTCCCCGCTGCGCCTGCCCGACGTCGCCGGCCTGGCGCCCGCCACCATCGTGACGGCCGGGCACGACGTGCTCCGCGACGAGGGCGAGAGCTACGCGCAGCGCCTGAGGCAGGCGGGCGTGCCGGTCGGGCTGCGCAGGTTCGACGGCGCGGTGCACAACTTCTTCGGCCTGCCCGGCCTGTTCGACCAGGCGGGCGAGGCCCGCGACCACATCGCGGAACGGCTGCGAGAGGCGCTGTGCCCTACACCAAGCTGAAGATCGACACCCCCGCCGACGGGGTGCTCCGGGTCACGATCAGCGAGCCCGGCCGGCTCAACGCCGTCGACGCCGCCGCCCACCGCGAGCTGGGCGAGATCTGGCGCGACGCCGACCGCGACGACGGCGTGCGCGCCGTGCTCGTCCGCGGGGAGGGCACGGCGTTCTCCGCCGGCGGCGACCTGTCCATGATCGAGGAGATGACCCGCGACCACGCCACCAGGCTGCGCGTGTTCACCGAGGCCCGCGACATCGTCTACAACGTGCTCAACTGCTCCAAGCCGATCGTGTCGGCCATCCGGGGCCCCGCCGTCGGCGCCGGGCTCGCCGTCGCGCTCCTGGCCGACATCTCCGTCGCCGGGCGCACCGCGCGGATCATCGACGGTCACACCCGGCTCGGCGTCGCCGCCGGCGACCACGCCGCGATCGTCTGGCCGCTGCTGTGCGGGCTGGCCAAGGCGAAATACCACCTGCTGCTGTGCGAGCCCGTCACGGGCGAGCAGGCCGAGCGGATGGGCCTGGTCAGCCTGTGCGTCGACGACGACCAGGTGCACGACCGGGCGATGGAGATCGCGGTCCGGCTGGCCGAGGGCGCCCAGGAGGCGATCAGGCTGACGAAATACTCGCTCAACAACTGGCTGCGCCTGGCCGGGCCGTCGTTCGACGCCTCCCTCGCCATGGAGTTCCTCGGCTTCACCGGGCCCGACGTGCGCGAGGGCGTGCGCGCCCTGCGGGAGAAGCGGCCGCCGTCGTTCGGCTGAGCGGCGGGTGTGCTTGCCGCCCGCTCGGGTAGGCGCAGCCCGTAGGTCGACCAGATGGTCGCGCCGGCACCGGCGGGCACGGTTCGCCGAGGCCGAGACCGCCGCCCCGGGGGACGCGGAGCCGAGGGTCTCGCAGGCGTCCGGCGCAGTCCGTACGACAGCTAAGGGGGAGACAGCGTCGCGGCGACGGGCCTGGCGGACGGCGAACGCGCCGGAACGGGCGTCGGCGCTCCACGCCCAGGGGCCGTACCGGCCGCAGGGCCGCTAAACGCCTTCCTGGCCGCACCGGCCCGGAGGCCGCTAGAAACTGCGGGGGAGTCCGAGCACCTGGGTCGCGAGGTAGTTGAGCAGAAGCTCCTCGGTCACAGGTGCGACCTTCGCGATCCGGGCGTCGGTCAGCAGCCTGGCCACCGGATATTCGTGGGAGTAGGCCATCCCGCCGTGCGTCTGGAACGCCGCGTCGGCCGCCTCCCAGGCCGCCTGCGAGGCCGTGAGCTTGGCGATGTTGGCCTCGGTGCCGCACGGCAGCCGCCGGTCGAAACACCACGCGGCCTTGTAGATCATCAGCCTGGCCAGCTCGATCTTGGCCTTGACCTGTGCCAGCGGGAACGAGATCGCCTGGTTGGCGCCGATCGGCCGGCCGAACACCTCCCGCTCCTTGGCGTAGTCGACGGCCACCCGCAGCCCGACCTCCGCGGTGCCGAGCGCCGAGGCGGCCAGCAGCACCCGCTCCGGGTTGAGGATGTCCCACAACACCGCCACGCCCTGGTCGACCTCGCCGACCACGTTGGAGGCGGGCACCCGCAGGTCGTCGATGAAGACCATGTTCGACGGAGTGGTGTTCGCGCCCATCTTGGGGATCGGCCGGTACGTCAGCCGCCCCGCGGCGACCGCCTCGGGCACGTTCACCAGCAGCACCGTCAGCCCGTGGGTGCGCGGGCGCGCCTCGGCGGCCGGGACCGTCCTGGTCACCAGCAGCATCCAGGTGGCCCGCTGCACGCCGGTGATCCAGATCTTCTGCCCGTTGACCACGAAGTCGCCGCCGTCGCGCCTGGCCGACGTGGTGATCGCCAGTGAGTTGGACCCGGCGTCCGGCTCGGTCAGCGCGAAGCAGGTCTCGACCTCGCCGGTGGCCAGCCTGGGCAGCAGCTCCGCCCGCTGGCTCGCCCTGCCGTGCCGGTCGATCGTGAGCGCGCCGAAGCCGGGAGTCAGCACGTACGTGAACGCCGCCCCGCCCGCCGCGCCCGACGCCGACAGCGTCTCCGTGGCCACCGCGAGCTCCAGCAGCCCCTGGCCGCCGCCGCCGTGCTCCTCCGGCACCGCCAGGCCCAGCCAGCCGCCCTTCGCCAGCTCGTCCCAGACCTCCTCAGGCCAGCGCCGGTCGCTCTCGCACCGCTGCCAGTAGCTGAGGTCGTAACGGGAGCAGATGTCGCCGATGCCGCGCTGGACGGCGAGGGCGCTGTCCGGAAGGGTGAAATCCATCACACCATCGTAGAATGATGTTCTGATCAGGGTCGAGGCCGCCTCGCGTGGAACACGAAGGCCGGGGGCGGGTTGCGCCACACCGTACGCCCCGGCACGACCTCCTCGAAACGCTCGGCCAGCAGCGAACGGAACCGCCTGGCCCTGCTGAGCGGGATGGCGTGCACGTAGGAGAACGTGGTGAACGCCGCCACCGGGCTCATCGCCGACGTCACGGCACGGAGCAGCTCATGCTGCGTCTCCTCGGGGAAGGCCGCCCACGGCAGCCCGCTGACCACCACGTCCGCCTGCCGCAGCCCCCGCTCGCGCAGCAGGTCGCCGAGCTTGGCCGCGTCGGCGTGTGCCACGTCCACGGCGGGAAAACGTTCGGCGAGCAGCCGCGCCATCAGGTCGTTGACCTCGACGGCGAGATGGTGACCGCGCCCGGCGAGCCGCTGCTGGATCTCCGCGGTGAACGGGCCGGTGCCCGGCCCCAGCTCCACCACGGTGGGCTCGCCCCTCTCGGGGATCGGCGCGCAGACGTTCGCCGCGAGCCGCCGCGAACTCGGGGCGACCGCGCCGATCTTGGAGGGGGCACGCAGGAACTGGCCTAGGAAGAGTGCGGTGTCGTTCGACATGGCACGACTTTAGGGGCAAGATCTTGAAAGGTCGCTCCATCCTCAGGGCGGATGTCCGGCCAGTTGGAGGAGGCGCGCTCGCCTGGCGGGCGGATCGGCTCTCCATGCTGGGCGGATACCGTTGTGCCCATGCGCTGGCGCGGTGCCCCTCTCGATGTCCTGCTCGCCGTCTCCGGCGTGGGCCTCGACCTGCTCACGACGGCGCACGCGGGCGACACCGCGTTCCTGCCCGCCGAGATGAACGTGCCCATGGCGCTGCTGGTGGGCCTGCCCATGGGGATCGTCCGGCACCGGCCGGTGCTGGTCACCTGCTATCTGGCCGTGCTGCTCGTGGTCACCGACCAGATCGGCTCGTTCACCTCCAACACCGCGCAGATCCTCATCTGCGTCGCCGTCGGCGTGGCGGGCCACCGCTCCGGGCTGCGGGCCACCGCCGCCGCCGTGGCCGTCACGATCGTCGCCACCGCGTGCAACATCGCCGACCCCGGCTTCGCGCCCACCGCCAACACCTGGATGTACTCCGTCCTCCTGCCGGTCTTCCCCGCCGTGCTCGGCGCCTACCTGCGCAGCACGGCGGGCCGGCTGGAAGAGCGCGACGTCACCCCCGACGCGCTGCTCGCCGCCGGCGGGGTCGCCATCACCGTGCTCAGCACGTGGAGCTCCTGGCACCTGGGCGAGCAGCCCGTGTGGGTGGTCGGGCTGCTCGCCGTCGTGGGCGGGCTGTCGCTGGGCATCGCCAGGCGGCTGCCGGGGCTGGTGTTCCTGCTGCAGGGCGTGCTGCTCGTCTCCGCCGACACGTACCTGAACAACACCGTCAACACGTGCGTGATCCTCACCCTGACCGCGATCGGCGTGTTCTCCATGCGGGTGGGGTCATGGGCCTGGGTCGCGGCCGCCTACCTGACCGGGTGCCTGCTCACCGCGATCGCCGTCGTCGGCAACGAGACCGAGATCACCCCGCTCCGCGTCGGCGTGCTGATGACGCTGGTCGCCACGCCGATCGCCATCGGCCGCTACCTCGGCATGAGACAGGCCGCCCTGGCCGCCGAACGGCTGCGCGCCGAGGAGTCCGCCCGCGCGGCCGTCGCCCAGGTGCGCGCCGACCAGCTCGCCGAACGCGAGCGCATCGCGCGCGACGTGCACGACATCGTCGCCCACCACGTCGGGGCCATGGTGCTGCGCGCCGGCGCCGCCCGCTACGCCGCGCCCGACGGCCCCGTCGCCGACGCGCTCACCGACATCCGCGACACGGGCCACCAGGTGCTGCAGGACCTGCGCGAGCTGCTCGACCTGCTGCGCGACCCCGACAGGCAGCCCGGCCTGCTGGCCAACCCCGCCGACGTCATCCGTGAGGCCGCCGAACGCGTGGCCGCCGCGGGCCTCGACGTCGACCTCGATCTCGACCCGGCCGCCGACCACACCCCGCTCATCGCCCGAGCCTCCGCCGCCCGTATCGTCCAGGAAGGACTCACCAACGTGCTCAAACACGCCGGACCAGGCACGAAGGTCCGCGTCAGCGTCACCCCGTCAGGCGACGGGCTTTCCGTGGAGATCCGCAACGGCCGTCCGCCTGCCGACATGGAACGCCTGCCTTCCTCCGGGCGCGGGCTGGCCGGCATGCGCGAACGGGTCCGCGCCCTCGGCGGCACCCTGTCCGCCGGTCCCGACGGCGACGGCGGCTGGCTCCTGGCCGCCCGCCTGCCCGTCCGCCTGTCCCAGGGGAGCGCCGCGTGATCCGGGTGCTGATCGCCGACGACCAGGCACTCGTACGCGCGGGCGTGCGCATGCTGCTGCAGGCCGCGGGCGACATGGAGGTGGTCGGCGAGGCCGTCGACGGCGCCGAGGCGGTGCGCCTGGCCGAGCACCACCTGCCCGACGTGATCCTCATGGACCTGCGCATGCCCAGGGTCGACGGCCTGGAGGCGATCAAACGTGTGCTAAGGGCCCGTCCGGGGTGCCGGATCGTGGTGCTGACGACCTTCGCCGAGGACGCCAACGTCTACGCCGCCCTGCGCGCGGGCGCGGTCGGGTTCCTCGTCAAGGACGACGATCCCGAGCGCATGGTGGACGCCGTGCGCCGCGCGGCCGCCGGCGAGCAACTGCTGGCGCCGTCGGTGTTGCGCAGGGTCGTGGAACGCTTCCTCGCCGCCGGGGAGGAGCACGTCTCGCCCGCGCCGCCCGCCGGGCTGACCGACCGGGAGGTCGAGGTGCTGGCCCTGGTGGGGGCGGGCCTGTCCAACGCGGAGATCGCCGAGGAACTGCACGTGGGCGTCACCACGGTCAAGACCCACATCGCGGCGGCGATGGACAAACTGGGCCTGCGCAACCGCATCCAGGCCGCCGTCGTCGCCCACCGGACCGGCCTGGTCGACGCCTCTTTCCGCCCCGTGCACCCGCGCCGCGGCTGAGCGCGGTGCCGCGGTCGCCGCGGGGCGGGCGCCGCCGCTACAGTCGGAGGTGTGTACGTGAAGATCTGCGGGCTGACCGATCCCGGGCAGGTGAGCGCCGCCGTCGAGGCGGGAGCCGACGCCGTCGGGCTCGTCATGACCCGCAGCCCCCGCAGGATCACCACCGAGAAGGCGGCCGCGCTGGCCGCGCTCGTGCCCGCCCACGTGCTCACCGTCGGGGTGTTCCGCGGCGAGGACCCCGAGACGGTGCGCGCGGCCGCGCTGGCGTCAGGGGTGCGGGCCGTGCAGTTGCACGGCCGGCACCCGCACGGCGACTTCACCGCGTTGAAGGACCTCGGCGTGCGCCTGGTCAGGGCCGTCGACGCGGAGGCCGACCTGCGATGCGGCGCCTTCGACGAGGACCTGCTCATCGTCGACGCGCCCCACGCGGGGTCGGGCCTGCCCTGGGAGTGGGCGGCCGTGCGCGGCCGGCCCTCCGGGCGATGGCTGCTGGCGGGCGGTCTCGACCCGGCCAACGTCGCCGGCGCGATCGCGGAGGCCGAGCCGTGGGGGGTCGACGTCTCCAGCGGCGTCGAGACCTCTCCTGGGGTCAAGGACCCGGCTCTCATCAGGGCGTTCATGAAGGCCGTGCGCGGCTGATGGACATGCTTCCCGGCGCGGCGCCGGCCGACCTGGCGCGCGCCATCGGCTTCGTCCACGCCTTCGCCCGCCGCAGGGCGTCCGCCGAGGTGCCGGTCCCCGGCGGGTTCGCGGTGCTGGACGACCGCTTCCCCGGCTCCTACGACGACAACAAGCTGATCGTCGGCTCCGGCGGCCCGGGCGCCGACGAGGTGCTGCGGGCGGCGGACGAGGTGCTCGCCGGGCGGGCGCACCGGCTGGTGTGCGTGGACGACGACCGGCTAGGAGCCGCTCTCGCACCCGCCTTCGCCGCCGCCGGCTACGAGCACGAGACCAACCTGATCATGGCCTACCGGGGTGAGATTCCCCACGATCCGCCCCCGGCCGAGCGGCTGGAACTGACGGAGTTGCTGCCCGTGCTGCGCCGCGACTGGCGCCAGGTGATGCCCCAGGCGCCGGACGACGTGATCGACGGGCTCGCCCGGCGGGTGGAGCGCCGGCTGCGCGGCGCCGATCAGGTGGGCTTCCGCGCCGTCCGGGCCGGTGACGGCCCGGACGGCGAGATCGCCGCCAGGGCCGACCTGTACGTCGACGGCGGCATCGCCCAGATCGAGAGCGTCTTCACCAGCGTGCCGCACCGGGGCAAGGGCCACGCGCGGGCCCTGATGGCCGCGCTGCTCGCGGAGGCGGCCGAGGCCGAGCTGATCTTCCTGGTGGCCGACGCGGACGATTGGCCGAAGGACTTCTACGCCAGGCTCGGCTTCGAACCCCTCGGCTGCACGCACGCCTTCCTGCGCGCCTGACGGCCGCACTCGGAAGGGGCGGCCACAGGCGTCCGTGCCCGGCAGGTCAGCGGGACCAGGCGGGGGCGGGCCGGGCTTCCGGATCGCCGGAGTGGCCGTCTGGAAGGGGGTCCGGACGGGAGCGCTGTGGTGGAGTTTCACGCAGTAGGGTCTGCTGCGTGAGCGATACTTCCGCCGAGGACCGGATCTGGACGGTTCCTAACCTGCTGAGCTTCCTGCGCCTCCTGGGCGTCCCCGTGTTCCTCTGGCTGGTTCTGGGGCCCAAGGCGGACGGGTGGGCGATCGGGATCCTCGTGGTCGCCGGGTTCACGGACTGGCTCGACGGGAAGATCGCCAGGGCCTTCAACCAGACGAGCAGGCTGGGCAGGATCATCGATCCGGCGGCCGACAAGCTCTACGTCTTCGCCACCATCTTCGCCCTGCTGCTGCGCGACGTCATCCCGTGGTGGCTGGTCGCGGTCATCGTCGGACGCGAACTCTTCGTCGCGTGTTCCTTCCCCGTACTTCGCAAACACGGCTATAAGGCACTTCAGGTGCATTTTCTGGGCAAGGCCGCCATGTTCAATCTCATGTACGCCTTCCCTCTCCTCTTCCTGGCCTCCCACACTGGGTGGTATGCCGATATAGCACGAATTGTCGGGTGGGCGTTCGCCCTATGGGGAACGGGTCTGTACTGGTGGGCGGGGGTGCTGTATGTGGTACAGGTGCGCCGGCTCGTAACCTCGGCCAAGAAGGAGTGATCGGGTGAAGGCGGTCGTCATGGCAGGCGGGGAGGGCACTCGGCTGCGTCCGATGACCGCCAACCAGCCCAAGCCCCTGCTCCCCGTGGCCAACCGCCCGATCATGGAGCACGTCCTGCGCCTGCTCAGGCGGCACGGCATCACCGACACCGTGGTCACCGTCCAGTTCCTGGCCGCGCTCGTGCGCGCCTACTTCGGCGACGGCGACGAACTCGGCATGAACCTCCAGTACGCCACCGAGGACCTGCCCCTCGGCACCGCGGGCAGCGTCAAGAACGCCGCCGACCGCCTCCGCGACGATCGTTTCCTGGTCATCTCCGGGGATGCGCTGACCGATTTCGATTTAACGGACATGATCCGCTTTCATCGTGAAAATGCGGCTCTCGTGACGATCGGGCTGAAACGCGTACCGAATCCGCTCGAGTTCGGGATCATCATCGTGGACGACGAGGGCAGGGTGCAGCGGTTCCTGGAGAAGCCCACCTGGGGCCAGGTCTTCTCCGACACCGTGAACACCGGCGTGTACGTCATGGAGCCCGAGGTCCTCGACATGGTGGCCACCGGCGAGCCCGTCGACTGGTCCTCCGACGTCTTCCCCGCCCTGCTCGCCCGCGGCGCCGCCATCTACGGCTACGTGGCCGACGGCTACTGGGAGGACGTCGGCACCCACGAGAGCTATCTGAAGGCCCAGGCCGACGCCCTGTCCGGCAAGGTCGCGGTGGACATCGGCGGCTTCGAGCTCTCGCCCGGGGTCTGGGTGGCCGACTCCGCCGCGGTCGACCCCGACGCCGTGCTCAAGGGCCCGCTGCTCATCGGCGACTACGCCAAGGTCGAGGCAGGGGCCGAGTTGCGCGAGTACACCGTGCTCGGCAACAACGTGGTCGTCCGCGAGGGCGCCTTCCTGCACCGCGCGGTCGTCCACGACAACGTCTACCTCGGCCCGGGGGCCCACCTGCGGGGCTGCGTCATCGGCAAGAGCACCGACGTGATGGCCGGGGCCCGCATCGAGGAGAACTCCGTCATCGGCGACGAATGCGTCATCGAGGCCGAGGCGTACGTCTCCAGCGGCGTCAGGGTCTACCCGTTCAAGACCATCGAGGCCGGAGCGGTCGTCAACACCAGCGTGATCTGGGAGTCGCGCGGCCAGCGCAACCTCTTCGGCACGAGGGGCGTCAGCGGCCTGGTCAACGTCGAGATCACCGCCGAGCTCTGCGTCCGCCTGGCCAGCGCGTACGCCACCACCCTCAAGAAGGGCGAGCACGTCGTCACCTCGCGCGACTGCTCGCTGGCCGCCAGGGCGCTGAAACGGGCCGTCATCGGCGCGCTCACCGCGGGCGCGATCAACGTCCTGGACCTGGAGGCGGCCCCGCTGCCGGTGGCCCGCTTCCACACCGCCAGGGGGTCGGCGGCCGGCGGGATCGCGCTGCGCACCACGCCGGGTGACCCGCAGAGCGTGGACATCGTCATCATGGACGACCGCGGCGCCGACCTGCCCCCGGCCGCGCAGCGCAAGCTGGAGCGGGTCTTCTCCCGCCAGGAGTTCCGCCGCGCCTTCCCCGGTGAGATCGCGGAGCTCGCCTACCCGGCCAGGGCCGTCGAGGACTACACCCAGGAGCTGCTGCGTCACGCCGGCGTGACCGGGGTCAAGGACATGAAGGTCGTCGTCGACTGCGCGGGCGGCACCTCCTCTCTGGTGCTGCCCACGCTGCTCGGCCGGGTCGGCGTCGAGGTGCTCACCGTCAACGCCCGCCTCGACGACGTCTCGCCCACCGAGACGCTCGCCGGGCGGCGGCGTGACCTGCAGCGCCTGTCCGAGCTGGTCGGCTCCTCGCGGGCGGCCTTCGGCGTCAGGTTCGACCCGGTCGGCGAGCGCATCGCCCTGGTGGACGAGATGGGCCAGCTCATCAGCGAGGAACGCGCCCTGCTCGTCGTGCTCGACCTGGTCGCCGCCGAACGCAGGAGCGGCCGGGTGGCCCTGCCCGTCACCACGACCAGGGTGGCCGAGCAGGTGTGCCGCTTCCACGGCGTGCAGGTGCAGTGGACGTCCACCGCGCTCGACGCCCTCACCTCGGCCGCCGCCGGCCCTGACATGATCTTCGCGGCCGACGGGCGCGGCGGCTTCGTGGTGCCGGAGTTCAGCCCCGCGATCGACGGGCTGGCCGCGTTCCTGCGCCTGCTCGGCCTGGTCGCGCGCACCCGCCTGTCGCTCAGCCAGATCGACGCGAGGATTCCCGAGGTCAGACTGCTCAGGCGGACGGTGCCGACACCGTGGGCGGCCAAGGGCGCCGTCATGCGCTCGGTCATCGAGGCGGCCGAGGCCGAGCCCGAGGGCCGGCGCATCGACACCACCGACGGGGTGCGGGTGGCCCGCGAGGACGGCAGCTGGGTGCTCGTGCTGCCGGCCGCCGCCGAGCCGGTCACCGACCTGTGGGCCGAGGCGCCCGACATGGACGGCGCGCAGGCGCTGCTCGAACGCTGGGCCCGCATCGTGGAACAGGCCGCCCAATGACCACCGGCACGCCGTGGCTTCGGGCGCGTGGAAAAAGGGTGGAGCGCGATGTGCGCAGAAGGTCCCGCAAGATCGTAATGTAGAAACGCGCGGCGGCATGGACCGAAGGGCGGGGGCGGCGGTAACTTTGTCTGCGTCCTGACCACAGTCCAGCGCCCCCGTCTTGACCTTTGCCGCTGATCAGCGTAAGTTGCGGCATTCGCAAACTTGAAAAAGCGAAGCGAGGCGCGCTCCAGAGCACCGTCGCCGCGTCTTCGCGGTAGGAGGCCGAGCCGATCGATGCCGAGCGTCTACTGCACGCAGTGCGGGCACGCCAACCCCGAGGATGCCCGTTTCTGTTCCCGCTGTGGGTCACCGCTGACCAGACTCGAGGTCGCCGGGGACACCACATCGACGATCTCGGTGGCGGGAATCGAGGCGTATGAGGCTGAGACAGGCGACATGCTCCAGGCCGAGCGGGCGCTGGTCGAGCAGCTGCCGCCCGGCGCGGCTCTGCTCACGGTGACCAGGGGGCCCAACCAGGGCAGCCGCTTCCGGCTCGACAAAGACCTGACCACGACCGGGCGCCATCCGGAGAGTGACATCTTCCTCGACGACATCACCGTCTCCCGCCGTCACGTCGAGTTCTACCGCCACCGCGGCGGCCAGTTCTCCGTGCGCGACGTGGGCAGCCTCAACGGCACCTACGTCAACAGGGAGCGGATAGAGGAGGTTCCCCTGCACTCCGGTGACGAGGTGCAGATCGGCAAGTTCCGACTCGTCTTCCTGATGCGGGGCAGCTCCGGGGCATGAGGGGGCGAAGCGGGCGGCCGGCGTACGCCGTCTCGTGCGTGGCCATGCGGCAAGGGGAGGAGCGCGCATGACGTCACAGGCGGCACGCTCGCACATGAGCATCGGGGAGGTGCTCGCGCTGCTGCAGGGCGAGTTTCCCGATGTCACCATCTCCAAGATCCGGTTCTTGGAGGGGGAAGGGCTGATCGAGCCCGAGCGCAGCCCGTCCGGCTACCGTAAGTTCACGCACCTGCACGTGGAGCAGCTGCGTTTCATCCTCACCGAGCAGCGCGACCACTACCTGCCGCTGCGGGTGATCAAGGACAGGATGGCGGAGGGCTTCGGCCGTCCGCGAGCCGTCCAGGACACCGACAAGCAGGAGATCAGGCTCAGCAGGGCCGAGCTGATCGAGGCCGCGGGCATCGACGAGGAGACCCTCGACGAGCTGGAGGACTACGGCCTGCTCGCGCCGGTGGCCCGTCGCTACGACGAGGAGGCGCTCACGGTGGCGCGCACCGTCGGCGCGCTGGCCCGCTTCGGCCTGCGCGCCCGGCACCTGCGCGCGGTCAAGGCGGCGGCCGAGCGGGAGTGCGGCCTGGTGGAGCAGACCGTCGCGCCAATACTCAAGCGGCGCGCCCCCGGTGCCATCGGCGAGGCCGACGAGGTGGCCAGGGAGCTTTCCTCGCTCCTGCTCGACCTGCACGCATCCCTTGTGCGCACGGGCGTCCGGTCCGTCCTGGGGCGTTGAGACCGTAGCGAGCTGGGAGGCGGGGGCACATTCCAGGCCCGCCGGGTGTTACGTTGAATTGCAGAAGCCAGTCAGCAGAAGCAACGACCAAATAGCTGTGCCGGGACACCGGTCAGGAATACGGAGCAGCCCGTGTTGCAGATGGAGGTTGTGGGCGTTCGGGTCGAAATGCCCACAAATCAGCCGATCGTCTTGCTGAAGGAGGCACACGGGGAGCGGTTCCTTCCTATATGGATCGGCATGACGGAAGCCACGGCCATCGCCCTGGCCCAGGCAGAGGAGCCTCCGCCGCGGCCGCTCACCCACGACCTCTTCCGAGACGTGCTGAGCGCCCTGGGCGTAGGCCTGCGGGCGGTCAACATCGTCGCCCTGCGTGACGGCATCTTCTTCGCCGACCTGGTGTTCTCCAACGGCGTGGAGGTGAGCGCGCGGCCGTCCGACTCGATCGCGCTCGCCCTGCGCACGGGGGCGCGCATCTTCGCCAGCGAGGAGGTCGTCCAGGAGGCCGGGGTGATCATCCCGGACGACCAGGAGGACGAGGTGGAGAAGTTCAGGGAGTTTCTTGACACGATCACTCCCGAGGACTTCGGCCGGGCGGGGTAGGTATTTCAGTGCATTTACGCTTCACGACGCGCCGAGCCGGATCGTTGACTGAGCATGGTCGCGGTCCTACGGTGCAAGTGAAACCCGTGGCTGCGCTTCACATACCCCCAGATCAGGCCACGGGATGAGAGAAAGCCGGAGGTCCGCGTGGCGGTCAGCAGCGGCGAGGGAAAGACGGCCGGCCAGGAAGATCCGGTGCGGCGCGAGAGCGCGCGGCAGCGTGCCGGGGAGCAGGGCCTGCTCTTCGACGAACAGCCCGCGGCGCTGCCGGGCGACATCGGATACCGCGGGCCGACGGCGTGCTCGGCGGCCGGCATCACCTACCGGCAGCTCGACTACTGGGCGCGCACGGGCCTGGTCGAGCCCACGATAAGAGCCGCGCAGGGCTCCGGCTCCCAGCGTCTCTACAGCTTCCGCGACATCCTGGTCCTCAAGGTCGTCAAGCGGCTGCTCGACACCGGGGTGTCGCTGCAGCAGATCCGCACGGCCGTGCAACACCTGCGTGACCGCGGGGTGGCCGACCTCGCACAGATCACGCTCATGAGCGACGGCGTCAGCGTCTACGAGTGCACCTCGGCCGACGAGGTGATCGACCTGCTCCAGGGCGGCCAGGGCGTGTTCGGCATCGCGCTCGGGCGGGTCTGGCGCGAGGTCGAGGGCTCCCTCGCGGAGCTGCCGGGGGAACGCGCGGCGGCCGAGGACACCGTCCCGGCCGACCACCCCGCTGACGAACTCGCCCGGCGCCGCCGTGCCCGCCGCACCCGGTGAGCACGGCTCCTGACATCCGGACGAACCGGGCGTAGTAACCTGAGGACAGCAAGGCCGACGACCCCGTGCGGGAGAGTCCCCGGGCCCCTGGGCTCCGGGGCGCCGAAGGAGCAACCCTCCCCGGAATCTCTCAGGCATCCCGTACCGCTCGGGCGAGGCAACTCTGGAAAGCAGGCGCACCCGCCAGGCGCGCCTCACCGACGGTGCAAGCCCCACCGGGGGTGAAGCTCTCAGGTCGCGACCCCGCGCTTGTCCGGGGTCCGCGCTGACAGAGGGGGAGATCCGGCACACGCCCGCGCCCCGGCGCCGGTCTCCACAGCCTCGGGAGGCATCTCCATGACCGATCTGTCCGCTCCGCCGTTCTCGTCCCGGCACATCGGCCCCTCGGAGCCCGAACAGCAGCGCATGCTCGAGGCCGTGGGCTTCGAGTCCGTGGCCGACCTGGTCGCGGTCGCCGTGCCCGAGTCCATCAGGGCCAAGGACCGGCTCACGCTGCCCGCTCCCGCGGGCGAGGCCGAGGCCATCGCCGAGCTGCGCGCCCTGGCCGATCGCAACCAGGTGGTCACCTCGATGATCGGGCTGGGCTACCACGACACGGTCACGCCCGCCGTCATCCGCCGCAACCTGCTGGAGAACCCGGGCTGGTACACCGCCTACACCCCCTACCAGCCGGAGATCTCGCAGGGCCGCCTCGAGGCGCTGCTCAACTTCCAGACCGTCGTCTCCGACCTCACCGGCCTGCCCGTCTCCGGCGCCTCGCTGCTCGACGAGGCCACCGCCGCGGCCGAGGCCATGACGCTGGCCCGCAGGGCGGGCAGGTCGAAGAGCGCCGTGTTCGTGGTCGACGCCGACGCGCTGCCCCAGACCAAGGCCGTGCTCGCCACCAGGGCCGAGCCGCTCGGCATCACGCTCGTCGAGCACTCTCTCGACGGCGAGCTGCCCGAGTGCTTCGGCGTGCTCGTGCAGTACCCCGGCGCGTCCGGGCGGCTGCGCGACTTCCGCGACGTGGCCGCCGCCGCGCACGAGGCGGGCGCCCTCGTCGTGGCCGCCGCCGACCTGCTGGCGCTGACGCTCGTGGCCGCCCCCGGCGAGCTGGGCGCCGACATCGCCGTGGGCTCCTCCCAGCGTTTCGGGGTGCCCTTCGGGTTCGGCGGGCCGCACGCCGCCTACATGTCCGTACGCGAGGGCCTGCAGCGGCAGTTGCCCGGCCGCCTGGTCGGGGTGTCCGTCGACGCCGACGGCGACCCCGCCTACCGCCTGGCCCTGCAGACCCGCGAGCAGCACATCCGCCGCGAGAAGGCCACCAGCAACATCTGCACCGCGCAGGTCCTGCTGGCCGTCATCGCCGGCATGTACGCCGTCTACCACGGGCCCGAGAGGCTGCGCCGCATCGCCCACCGGGTGCACCGCCACGCCGCCGCCCTGGCGGAGGGGCTGCGCGGGCAGGGCCTGGAGGTCGTGCACGACGGCTTCTTCGACACCGTGCTCGTACGCGTGCCGGGCCGGGCCTCCGCCGTGGTCGCCGCCGCGGCCGAGCGGGGCGTCAACCTCTGGCAGGTGGACGCCGACCACGTCTCGGTCGCCTGCGACGAGAAGACCGGCGCCGCCGAGGTGGCCACGGTGCAGGCCGCGTTCGGCGTCTCCACCCCCTTCACCGACGTCGAGGGCACCGCGGACGCGCTGCCCTCCTCGCTGCTGCGCGAGTCCGGCTACCTGACCCACCCGGTCTTCCACAGCCACCGCTCCGAGACCGCGATGCTGCGCTACCTGCGCAGGCTGCAGGACAAGGACGTCGCGCTCGACCGGTCGATGATCCCGCTCGGCTCCTGCACGATGAAGCTCAACGCGACCACCGAGATGGAGCCGATCACCTGGCCGGAGTTCGCCGCCGTGCACCCCTACGCGCCCGCCGCCCAGGCCGAGGGCTACCTCGAGCTGATCGGCACGCTGGAGCGCTGGCTGGCCGAGGTGACCGGCTACGACGCCGTCTCCATCCAGCCCAACGCCGGCTCCCAGGGCGAGTTCGCCGGGCTGCTGGCCATCCGCGCCTACCACCGCGCGGGCGGTGAGAGCGAGCGGGACGTCTGCCTCATTCCCTCGTCGGCGCACGGCACCAACGCCGCCAGCGCCGTCATGGCCGGCATGAGGGTCGTGGTCGTGGCCTGCGACTCCGGCGGGAACGTCGACCTGGACGACCTCGATGTCAAGATCGCCAAGCACCGCGACGCGCTGGCCGCGATCATGGTGACGTACCCGTCCACGCACGGCGTCTACGAGGAGACCATCACCGAGATCTGCGCCAAGGTGCACGAGGCCGGTGGCCAGGTCTACGTCGACGGGGCCAACCTCAACGCGCTGGTCGGGCTGGCCAAGCCCGGGGAGTTCGGGGCCGACGTGTCCCACCTCAACCTGCACAAGACGTTCTGCATCCCGCACGGCGGCGGCGGGCCCGGCGTCGGCCCGGTCGCGGTCCGCGGCCACCTGGCCCCCTACCTGCCCGGCCACCCGCTGCGCGACGGTTCGCCGGTGGGGCCCGTCTCCGCGGCCCCCTACGGGTCGGCGGGGATCCTGCCGATCTCGTGGGCGTACATCAGGATGATGGGCTCCGACGGGCTCACGGCGGCCACCGAGCAGGCCATCCTGTCGGCCAACTACCTCGCCAAGCGGCTGGCCCCCCACTACCCGGTGCTCTACACCGGGCGCGGCGGGCTGGTGGCCCACGAGTGCATCGTCGACCTGCGCCAGATCACCAAGGAGACGGGCGTCACCGTCGACGACGTGGCCAAGCGCCTCATCGACTACGGTTTCCACGCGCCCACCATGTCGTTCCCCGTGGCCGGGACGCTCATGATCGAGCCGACCGAGAGCGAGGACCTCGGCGAGCTCGACCGGTTCGCCGACGCGATGATCGCCATCCGGGGCGAGATCGCGAAGGTGGCGTCCGGCGACTACGACAAGACGGACAACCCTCTGCGTAACGCGCCGCACACCGCGGAGTCGGTCAGCGCCGACGAGTGGCGGCACCCCTACTCGCGGACCGAGGCCGCCTACCCGCTGCCGTCGCTGCGCGACGGCAAGTACTGGGTGCCGGTGCGCCGCATCGACCAGGCCTACGGCGACCGCAACCTGGTGTGCTCGTGCCCCCCGCTGGAGGCCTACGAGGACTAGTCACCGGGTGGGCCAGACCTTCGGCGTCAACCCGGCAGACATGATCGCCGGAAGTCGTTAGGCTCGGGGCGACCGTCGCCAGAAGGAGCTCTCTTGACGTCCTCAGAGCTGGAGACCCCGCCTCTCGACACCGCCCGGCGCCTGGCCGAACGCGGTGACCTCGACGGCGCCGCCGCCATCCTGCGCGAGCTCGCCGCCGACCCCGACGAGCCCGACCGGGCGCAGGCCGCCGTCGGGCTGGCCGTGGTGCTGGAGGAGCGCGGCGACGTCGAGGCCGCCAGGGCGGCCGCGAGGACCGCGCTGGCGACCGGCCACCCCGAATACGCCTCCCAGGCCGCCTGCCACCTGGCCCAGGGGTTCGAGCGGGAGGGGCGGGCCGAGCAGGCCAGGGCCGCCTGGCAGGCCGTGCTGGGGGTGGGCGCGGCGGCGTACGTCCCGCTGGCCCACCTCGCGCTGGCCCGGCTGGCCGTGCGGGCGCACGACCTGGAGGAGGCCGAGCGGGAGCTGCAGGCCGCGATGGCGGCCGGCGACGGCGAGGTCGCCGCCCACGCCGCGCAGGAGCTGGCCGACCTGCTGATGGAGCACGGGGAGCCCGGCGCCGCGGCTGAGCTGCTCCTGGACGCCCTGGAGGCCGTGCCCGAGGCCGAGGCGCCGGGGCTGCGGGTCCGGCTCGGCATCGCGCATCTGGAGCTGGCCTGCGCGGAGTTCGCGGAGACCGTGGAGAGCGGCGCGGACGCGCAGACGAGCGCGCTGGCCATCGAGCTGCTCGCGCGCACCCTGCCGTTGCGCGGGCGCGACGACGACGCGGGGCGGGTCTGGTCGTACGGACTGGAGCACGCCGACGAGACCCTGGCCGCGGAGGTCAGGCTCCGCTACCAGCGCGACACCTGACGGGGCCCGCGGCCGCTGCGACGGCCGGGCCGTGGGACGGCGGAGGCGCTCCCGTTCCCTCCACCGGCGCAGGTCAGCCGCGGCGCATGATGGCCGCCGCGGCGGCCACGTTGATGGCGACGATGGCCAGCCATGTGATGAGCAGCCCCACCAGGCCGGCGTTGGCCGACGCGATGGCCGTCAGCGGGATGCCCATGGCCATCGAGCCCAGCGCCACCGGGATCATCGACCCGCCCGGCGTGGACTTCTTGCGCGGTGGGGCCCCGTTACGGTCGAGCTCGGCGCGTACGCGGGCGGCGATGGTGTCGTCGAGACGCTGGGCGAACGAGTCGACGAGCGCCTCCTCGTAGTCAGGCCCGAGGTCGCGACGGGCGTCGAGCGTGGCCTGCAGATCTTCCCTGAGGGGACGCTGGTCCGGCATATGGTCATCATCCATCCTCGATGCGGTGCCGTCATCCGGCCTGAGGGCTAGCGGGCCCTCCTCCCCAGGTACGGTGCTGGCATGGAGGTGACGACCCCGCGCGGGCCCGCGTACGTGGAGATCGACGAGGTGCCGGACGCGCGGCTGCTGCTGGTGCTGACCCACGGGTCGGCCGGGGGAGTGGACGCTCCCGACCTGCTGGCCGTGCGCGAGGCCGCCATGGGCGTGGGCGCCAGTGTGGCGCGGGTGACGCAGGCGTTCAGGGCGGCGGGGGCGCGGGCGCCGGGTTCGCCGGACAGGCAGGACGAGGCGTGGGAGATCGTGCTGTCCGAGCTGCGCTCGCGTCTGCCGGGGCTGCCGCTCGTGCAGGGCGGCCGGAGCAACGGGGCGCGGGTGGCGTGCCGCACGGCGAGGGCGGTCGGCGCGGCGGCGGTGGTGGCGCTGGCCTTTCCGCTGCATCCGCCGGGGAGACCCGAGCGATCGCGGGCCGGCGAGCTACGCGGCGCCGGGGTGGACGTGCTGGTCGTGAACGGTGATCGTGACCCCTTCGGGGTGCCGGACGCCGCGGATGCCGCGCGCCTGGTGGTGTTGCCGGGGGAGGGCCACGACCTGAAAAAGGACCCCGCCCGGGTGGGCGAGGTCGTGGCGGAGTGGATCACCCGCTACGGCGGGCCGCCACGGCAGGGCAGCCCTGGGCGCCCGCGTGGGGGTGCCGCCCGCGTGGGGATCAGGCCGCGCCCACCAGCGGATCGGGCCGGTGAGGCGCGATGACGGTGCCGCTGGGCAGCAGCTCGCCGGTGTCCTCGAACAGGACGACGCCGTTGCAGAGCAGGCTCCACCCCTGCTCGGGGTGGCAGGCGAGGGTGCGTGCCGCCTCGCGGTCAGGCGCCTCGGCATCCGGACAGGCCGGGTCGTGCGGGCACATCGGCGTGCCTCCGATATCTCGTGGGATGCTCCCGTTCTGGAGGGGCGGGAGCCGGCTCGGGTTGTTGTCCTGGCAAGTGTGCGACTGTGTCACACGTTCCGACATAGCCCATTCGGGCTGTTACAGGAGGGTCCCTGGTGCGTGTGACCTTCGACACAGCGTGCCTTATGCAGGATAACCGGCCAAGCACGACACGCGCATCACGTTTGCAATCCCTTGAGGAGAGCGTCGAGCCCGCGCTCGAAGTCGATATCGGCTCTTTCGTCCCGTCTGACCCATTCATCGACGTCAGGGTCGGCCCAGCCTGATTGCTGCACCTCGACGGCGACGCTGCCGAAGACGAAGGCCCGGAGCGTGCGCACGGCCTCGGCGGCGTCCGGCAGCCCCCCGTCGGCGAGCTGCTCGACCTGCTCCTTGACGGCGAGCGCGGTGGCGCCCTTGGGCGGCTTGGTGAGGGCCAGGGCCAGCACGCCGGGATGCTCCCGCAGTGCCTCCCTGCTCGCCCTGCACCAGGCCCTGGCCGTCTCCTGCCAGGTCGGGTGCTGCTCGACCTGGACGGCGGTGACGTGTTCGGCCAGCGCGTCCATCAGCGCCTCCTTGCCCCGGGGCAGGTGGTGATAGATGGCCATCGCCTCCACCTGCAGGGCGTCGCCCAGCCGGCGCATGGTGAGCCGGCGCAGGCCCTGGCCGTCGGCGATGTGGAGCGCGGCCTCGATGATGCGCTCGCGGGAGAGGGGCACGGGTGGTCGCTTGGCGGGCATGGAGATCATCTTACTATGTAAAGGAGCTTGCTCCGGGCCGATTTCCGCACGTGTCGCGCGACGGCGTACCCTGAACGTCGACACGATTGACCACAGCGTGAAGGGGCCGAGTCGATGGCGTTTTTCCGTCCGCGGGTGAGCCGGGAGGCCGAGGTTCGCTTCCACGCGGACCAGGAGATCTCCAGGAGCTACCCCGAGCTGATCGAGAAGGCCCGTGAGGCCGAGCGGACGCTGCGCGTGCTGCAGGCCGCGGAGGCCGACGAGATCGAGCTACTGGCTGCGGGCCAGGCCCTCGACCGGGCGCTGACCGACGCGCTGCGTGCCGCCGAGGCGGGGCAGCGGGCCACGTTCGGGGTGAAGGCCTACGACGACCGGATCGCGCGCCGCAAGGCCAAGGCGACGCCCGAAGGGGCGATGTGGACGGACGAGGTCGAGCGCCTGCGCACGCTGCGCGAGCACAACCGCATGTGGAACATCCCGGGGGTGCCGCGCCCGGTGCCCGCCACCGCCTGACATCCGGCGGCTCCAGGAGCGTCTTAGAGAAGAAAAGAGCCCCGGCACACACGATGTGCCGGGGCTCTTCCGTCAGCTGGCCCAGTCGAGCAGCGGGCGGGTGTTGCTCGGGTGGCGCAGCTTGGACAGCGACTCCTTCTCCAGCTGGCGGATGCGCTCCCGGGTCAGCCCCAGGTGCTTGCCGATCTCGTCCAGCGTGTGCGGCTTGCCGTCCACCAGGCCGAAACGCAGTGCCATGATCTTCGACTCGCGCGGTGAGAGGTTGTCGAGCACGCCGCGCAGCTGGTCGCCCAGCAGCTGGCGGTCGACGATCTCCGATGCCTCGGGGGAGTCGACGTCCTCGATGAGGTCGCCGATCGTGGTCTCGCCGTCCTCGCCGATCGTCGCGTTCAGCGAGATCGGCTGGCGGCTGGTGCGCAGCAGCTCCTCGATCTGGTCCGGGGTCTTGTCCAGCTCGGCCGCCAGCTCCTCGGGGGTCGGCTCGCGTCCCAGGCGCTGGTGCATGTCACGCTCGATGCGCGACAGCTTGGACAACATCTCCAGCACGTGCACCGGCAGCCGGATCGTACGCGCGGAGTCGGCGAAGCCGCGCTGGATGGCCTGCCTGATCCACCACATGGCGTACGTCGAGAACTTGAATCCCTTGGTGTAGTCGAACTTCTCCACCGCCCGGATGAGCCCGAGGTTGCCCTCCTGGACCACGTCGAGCAGCGACATGCCGCGGTCGGTGTACTTCTTGGCCACCGACACGACCAGGCGCAGGTTGGCCTCCAGCATGTGGTCCTTGGCCTGCTTGCCGTCCTCGACGACCATGAGCAGGTCCTCCCGCTGGTCGGGCGGCAGGTCGGTCTGCGTCTCGAGCTTGTACTCGGCGTACAGTCCGGCCTCGATCCGCCTGGCCAGCTCGACCTCCTGCGCCGCGGTGAGCAGCGTGCGGCGGCCGATGGACTTCAGGTAGGTGTGCACCGAGTCGCCCATGACGGACTGGGTGTCGTCCAGGTCGTTGGCGTCGCCGTCGTCCTCGGCGCTCAGGTGGAGCTCTTCCGGTACGTCCTCCTCGTGCTCCGGCTTGGGCTCCGCCGGGACGGCGGCCCGCGCGTCGGCGGGGGAGGCGGTTTTTGCCTCGGCCGCCTTGCGGCCGGTAGTCTTTGCGCGCGAAGGCTTCTTGGGGGTCTCTGTCTTCTTCTGGGCGCTCTGCTGCCCGGTCTTCCTGGGGGTGGCGGTGCTGAGAGACGGCTCGTTCTCGGCGGCCAGGCTCACGCCGGCCTCTGACAGCTCCCGCAATATCGTGCGGCCCTCAGAGGGGCTGATGCCGGCTCTGCCGAACGCGTCCCGCAGTTCCGCCAGAGATAGGTGACCCTGGGTTCGCCCTCGTTCGAGCAGCTGGTCGAGAGACGCTGGGGTCGCCAAGGCGGTTCTGGGCATGAGGACACCTCCTCCGTACGGAGTCGAAGCGATCAGGCAGGTTGTGGTGGGGCGGCTTCGTGTCCGCACGGCGCACCAGTATCAATAACGCCAATCGCCGCCATTTGTTCCCCGTGCGGACGAATGTCATGAAAAAGGGGTGGATCGCCCCTTTCGGCGGACCACCCCTCGGCTCGTTCGCTAGTCGCCCACCTCGATCGAGACCTCGGGCATCGGCATGGGGTCGGCGTCCTCCATGCGGTCGCCGGTCCAGTATTCGATGACCCGGCGGGGGTCCGGGTTGACCTCGCGGGAGACGACGACGTCGTCGCCGGTGGGGCCGGGCGTCGAGGCCTCCGGCCGGCCGGACGGCGACGCCTGCTCCACCACGGCCCGGGTCTCCTCGCCCCTCTGCTCCAGCTTGCCCGCCGAGGCGGCCGCCGCGATTGAGGCGCCTCCGACCACGATCACGCCGACGACGGCCGCGGATGCCCACATCTTGCGGGTCTGGTCCATGAAGGCTCCCTCCCTTTCCCCGGTTTGACGCAGCCGCAACTCATCAGGTTCCTGCCCTCAACCGCACAAGGTCGGTCTTTCCGTTCGGCAACAGCGGCAGCCGGAGTTCCAGGCGTAGTTCGCGCGGGGCGGCGTAGGGAGGAAGCCTATCGCGGCAGTATGCCGTTAATTGTGCAAGCGTGGGAGGTGTGTCGGGGTTGACGGGGACGACGACGGCCGTGACCCGCTCACCCCACTCCGGGTCGGGCGTGCCGAACACGGCGGCGTCGGCCACCTCGGGGTGCGTGCACAGCACGGCGGTCACGGCGCCGGCCACGACCTTCTCGCCGCCGGTGTTGATGACGTCGTCGGCGCGGCCCAGCACGCGCAGCCGGCCCCCGGTCAGTTCGCCGAGGTCGGAGGTGACGAACCAGCCGTCCTCGAGCGGGGCGGGCCCGCCGAAGCGGTAGCCGGAGAAGAGCACGGGCCCGGCGATCCTGATCCGGCCGTCCTCGCCTACTTTGAGATCTACATCGTAAAGGGGCTGGCCGTCGTACACGCAGCCGCCGCACGTCTCACTCATCCCGTACGTCGTCACCAGCCGCGCCCCGAGCGCCGCGGCCCGCTCCAGCAGGTCCGGCCGGGCCGCGGCGCCGCCGAGCAGGATCGTGCGGAAGACCGACAGGTCGGCCCCCAGCTCCACCAGGCGATGCAACTGGGTGGGCACCAGGGAGACGTGGTCGGCGCCCGAGGCGAGGACCGCGTGCGGGTCGAACGACGGATGGATGATCGGCTCGCTGCCGGACAGCAGGGAGCGTACGAGCACCTGCAGCCCCGACACGTGCGAGACCGGCAGGCAGCACAACCAGCGCTCGCCCTTGGAGGCCTCGACGCGGCGCAGTGAGGCGGTCGCCGAGCTGCCCAGGGCCGCGGCCGAGAGCAGCACGCCCTTGGGCGCGCCGGTGCTGCCGCTGGTGGCGATGACGACCGCGACGTCACCGGGAACGCCTTCGCCGCCGCTCTGCAGGGCCCCGTTGACGTGGGTGGGGCGCAGCGCGGCCAGCGGCGCCTCGGAATGGCCGGGCGGCAGGGGGAGCACGGCGGGGCCGTCGCCCTCGAGCGCGTCGCGGATCGCCGCGAACAGGGCGGGTCCTGGAGGCTGCACAATGGCATGAAGCGGACGGTCCGGATGCGACGGGTTCCTCCACATGCTCGTAAGGTTAGTGGCGACAGGTCGGACAGATGTGCAGGGAGGGTCGTGACGCGTTCTCCCGCGGCGCCCGAGGTCAGTGCCCATGTCTTCCGCATCCCGATGCGCACGCGTTTTCGCGGGCAGACCGTCAGGGAAGGGGTGCTGCTGCGCGGTCCGGCCGGATGGGGCGAGTTCTCCCCGTTCCCCGAATACGGCCCGCGCGAGTGCGCCCGCTGGCTGGCCTGCGCCCGCGAGGCGGCCTTCGAGGGCTGGCCCGAGCCGGTGCGCGACAGCGTTCCCGTGAACACGACGGTGCCGGCCGTCGATCCCGTGCGCGCCCACGACATGGTGCGCCGCTCCGGCTGCGGCACGGCGAAGGTCAAGGTGGCCGAGCGGGGCCAGACGTTCGACGACGACGTGGCGAGGGTCGAGGCCGTGCGCGACGCGCTCGGGCCGTCGGGCCGGCTGCGGGTCGACGTCAACGGCGCGTGGGAGGTCGATGAGGCCGTGCGCCGGCTCAACCGCCTCGACCGGTTCGACCTGGAATACGCCGAGCAGCCGTGCGCCACCCTCGAGGAGCTGGCGGCGGTGCGGCGGGCGTGCGACGTGCCGATCGCGGCCGACGAGTCGATCCGCAGGGCCGAGGATCCGCTGCGGGTCAGGGCGGCCGGGGCGGCCGACATCGCGGTGGTCAAGGTGCAGCCGCTGGGCGGGGTGCGCGCGGCGTTGCGGGTGGTGGAGGCGTGCGGGCTGCCCGCGGTGGTCTCCAGCGCGGTCGAGACGTCGGTGGGGCTGGCCGCGGGGCTGGCGCTGGCCGCGGCGCTGCCGTCCCTGCCGTACGCGTGCGGGCTCGGCACGATGTCGCTGCTGTCGGGCGACGTCGTGGACGACTCGCTGGTGCCGGTGGACGGGCGGCTGGCCGTACGGCGCCCGACAGTGAATTATCAGCATTTGTCGGCGTATGAAATCGAATCTCCCCAGTGGCTGGGCCGGATGCAGGAGGCGTCACGTTGAACCCCGCTACCGCGCTGGCCACGGTGCTGGTCGACGAGCTGGTGCGCTGCGGCCTGACCGATGTCGTGCTGGCCCCCGGCTCCCGCTCCGCGCCCCTGGCGCTGGCGCTGTACGCCGAGTCCCGGGTGCGCCTGCACGTGCGCATCGACGAACGGTCCGCGTCCTATCTGGCGCTGGGGCTGGCCAGGCGCTCCGAGCGGCCGGTGGCGCTGATCTGCTCGTCCGGCACGGCCGTGGCCAACTTCCACCCGGCCGTGATCGAGGCGAGCGAGGCGGGCCTGCCGCTGCTGGTGCTCACCGCCGACCGCCCGCCCGAGCTGCGCGGCACCGGCGCCAACCAGACGATCGACCAGATCAAGCTGTACGGCGACGCCACCCGCTGGTTCGCCGAGGTCGGCGTGCCGGAGGAGCGGCCGGGGCAGGTCGCCTACTGGCGGTCGCTGGCCTGCCGCGCCTACCAGCGGGCGTCCGGCCCGGCCGCACCGGGGCCCGTGCACCTCAACCTGGCCTTCAGGGAGCCGCTGATCCCCGACGGCGACACCACGTGGTGCGAGCCGCTCGGCGGCGGCGTCAACGGCCCCTGGGTGCGGGCCAGGGTCGCGCCCCCGCCGGTCGCCCTGCATCTCCCGCCGACCAGGCGCGGCGTGCTCGTGGTCGGCGACGGCGCCGCCAACGTGCGCCGTTACGTCGCCGCGGCCGGCATGGCGGGCTGGCCGGTGCTGTCGGAGCCGAACGGCGGCGGCCGCTACGGCGACCACGCCGTCTCCACCTACCACTACCTGCTGGACACGCCCGAGTTCGCCGACGCGCACCTGCCCGACGTGGTGGTCACGCTGGGCCGCCCCGGGCTGTCACGGCCGCTGCTGTCGTGGCTGCAGCGCGCGGGAGAGCACATCGTGGTGGCGCCCGACCTCGACCGCTGGCCCGACCCCACCAGGTCGGCCACGCAGGTGGCGCAGGCCGTGGAGATCCCGGTGGCCTCCGGCGACGACACGTGGCTGCACTCCTGGCGTCAGGCCGACCAGGCGGCGAGGACGGCGCTCGACGCGGTGCTCGACGTGTCCGGCACGAGCGAGCCGCGCCTGGCCAGGGACCTGGTCGACGCGCTGCCCAACGGAGCCCTGCTGTTCTGCGGGTCCTCGATGCCGATCCGTGACCTGGACCAGGCGATGCGGCCGCGGCGCGGCATCCGGCTGATGGCCAACAGGGGCGCCTCCGGCATCGACGGCCTGGTGTCGACGGCCATGGGGGCGGCGCTGGCGCACAACGGCCCGGCGTATGCGCTGATGGGCGACCTGTCGTTCCTGCACGATCAGAACGGGCTGATCCTCGGGCCCCGTGAGCCCAGGCCCGACCTGTGTCTCGTGGTCGTCAACAACGACGGCGGCGGCATCTTCTCGCTGCTGCCCCAGGCGGCGGTCCGCGACCCGTTCGAGCGGGTGTTCGGCACGCCGCACGGGGTGGACCTCGGCTATGTGGCGGCCGCGACGGGGACGCCGTACACGCTGGTGGAGGAGATCACCGAGCTGCCCAAGGCGCTGCGCGGCGAGGGGCCGCGCGTGGTCGAGGTGCGCACCGACCGCGAGGAGAACGTGCTCGTGCACGCCCGCCTGCGCGACGCCGCGCAGGAGGCCGTCCGCGCCCTGCCGCAGGACTAGCCGCCCAGGGCGTCGAGCAACCGGTTGAGCGGCGTGTCGAGGCCGTGGCGGTCGGCCAGGCGCACGAGCGCGTCGGGGTCGCGCGGCTTGGCCGGCAGGGTCAGGTCGGCGGCGGGCAGCGGCGCGTCGGAGGCCACCTCGACGACGGCGGGGGCGGCGCGCAGGTAGTCGCGGGCCGCGGTCAGGCGGGTGCGGCTGCCGGCCGGGAAACCGTCGGTGATGCCCGCGTCGAGCGCTTCGAGCATGGCCTCCAGCGAGCCGAAGCGGGTGATGAGCGCCGCCGCGGTCTTCTCGCCGACGCCCGCGACGCCGGGCAGGCCGTCGCTGGGGTCGCCGCGCAGGGTCGCGAAGTCGGCGTAGGCCCGCCCCGGGATGCCGTATTTGGCGGTGACGAACGCCTCGTCGACGATCTGCAGGTTGCGGATGCCGCGGGCGGTGTAGAGGACGCGTACGGGACGGGCGTCGTCGACGAGCTGGAACAGGTCGCGGTCGCCGGTCACGATGTCGACGGCGCCGGTGGCCTGGTGGGTGAGCGTGCCGATCACGTCGTCGGCTTCGTAGCCCGGCGACTCCAGGCGCGCGATGCCGAGCGCGTCGAGCACGTCCTGGATGATCGCGATCTGCGGCACGAGCGCCTCGGGGACCTCCTCGGCGTCTCCGTGGGCGACCCGGTGCGCCTTGTAGGTCGGGATGGCCGCCACCCGGAACGCGGGCCGCCAGTCGGCGTCCATGGTGGCCGCGAGCGCGGTGGGGGAGTGGCCGCGCACGAGGGTGGCGATCATGTCGATCAGGCCGCGTACGGCGTTGACGGGCTTGCCGTCGGGCCCCTTGATCGACTCGGGGACGCCGTAGAAGGCGCGGAAGTAGAGCGATGGGGTGTCCAGAAGCATGAGCACGCCTCTATCGTCGCACTCCCGCCGCTCACCCGGGCCGCTCCTCCTCGCGCGCGGGGACGCCGACGGCGAGCAGGCACGCGTCGTCCTCCGGGTTGGGGCCGCCGATGCGGGCCAGCAGGCGGTCGAGGCCCGGCTCGAGGTCGCGGGCCGACACGTCGCGGGCGGCGGCCATGACCAGGTCGAGGCCGACGTCGATGTCGCGGGTGCGCCGCTCGACCAGCCCGTCGGTGAACATCAGCAGCAGGTCGCCGGGCAGCAGCCGGGTGGTCGCCAGCTCGTACGGGCCCGGCCAGTCGGCGCCGAGCAGCACCCCGCGCGGCTGGGTGAGCCGGGTGGCCACGCCGTCGCGTACCAGAACGGGGGCCAGGTTGCCCGCCTGGCTCCAGGCGAGCACGCGCGTCTCGGGGTCGAGGTGGCCGATGATCGCGGTGGCGGTGGTGTCCTTCAGCTGGTGCATGACCAGCTCGTTGAGCCAGGCCAGCAGCCGGTGGGCTGGCCGGCCGGTCATGGCCAGGCCGACGAGGGCGTGGCGGAGCTGGGCCATGCGCGCGATGGCGGGCAGGCCGTGGCCGGAGACGTCGCCGATGGCCAGCAGCAGGCGGCCGTCGGGCGTGGGAGCGGCCTCGAACCAGTCGCCGCCCAGGTTGGCGGTCTTCTCGGCGGGCACGTAGCGCACGGCGATCCGGGCGTGGGGCAGCTCGAGGCGCCCCGCGGGCCCTGGCAGGATGGCCTCGCGCATGGCGAGCATGACGTGGCGTTCCTCGGCGGCCCGCTCGCGGGCCTCCAGCAGCTGGCGGCGCGACTCCGAGACCATGCGCTCGGCGCGGCGGCGGCCGGTGATGTCCTGGATGACGCCGTGCATGCCCACCGGCCCGCCGGGCGCGGACAGCGGCTCGAGCACCACCCGCAGGTCGCGCAGCTCGCCGGTGCCCGCTCCGCGGCGGATGCGGAACTCCGCCTGCACCGGCTCGATCCCGCGTACGACGGACCACAGCAGCCGGTCGAGCGCGCCCATGTCGGCCGGTTCGACGAGGTCGGCCAGCTCGGGCAGCGGGATCGGGCCCAGCGCGGGGTCGCGCCCGAAGATCACGTAGACCTGGTCCGACCAGATGGTCTCGCCGGTGTGCAGGTGCCACTCCGCCCAGCCCATGTTGCCCAGCCGCTGGGCGTGCGCCAGCCGTACGGCGAGCAGCTCGGCGTCGCTCTCGCGCCCGAGCAGCTCGGCGGCGCCTATGACCTCGGCCATGCGGTCTCACCCTCGAAGCGCGGCGGAACTGGACAATTGGCCTCACATTACGTGAGCGACCTCGAACGGAGTGTAGCGACGCCTTCTTGTGTTGTGAGAGCTTTTCGCGGATTTTAGGAGGCGTCGTCGGGAGTAGATTTGGGCCTGTGACGTCCTCAGATCTGTATCCCGTGTCCCGTCTTGCCGCCGTCCAGGAGGCCACCGCCAAGGGCGGCCTCGACGCCCTGCTCCTCACTCCCGGTCCCGACCTGCGCTACGTCAGCGGCTACGACGCCAAGCCGCTGGAGCGGCTGACGTGCCTGGTGGTGCCCGCCTCGGGCGAGCCGTTCATGATGGTGCCCCGGCTGGAGGTGCCGGCCGCGCAGGCCTCGCCCGCCGCGCGGCTGGGGCTGGAGTTCGTGGCGTGGGACGAGACCGACGACCCCTACGCGGTCGTGGCCGCCCGCCTCGGCAGGGTGGCCAGGGTGGGGCTGGCCGACCGCATGTGGGCCATGTCGTCGCTGCGTTTCCGCGAGGTGCTGCCGGAGGCCGAGCAGGTGCTGGCCGGCGGTGTGCTGCGGGAGCTGCGCATGCGCAAGTCGCCCGCGGAGGTGGCGGCGCTGCGCGAGGCGGGCCTGGCCATCGACTCCGTCCACCGGCGTGTGCCGGAGCTCCTGCGGGCCGGGCGCACCGAGCGCGAGGTGGGCCGCGACATCGCCGAGGCGATCCTGGCCTCCGGCCATGCGACGGTCGACTTCGTCATCGTGGCCTCAGGCCCCAACGCCGCCAGCCCGCACCACGACGTGTCCGACCGGGTGATCGAGGCGGGGGAGCCCGTCGTGGTCGACATCGGCGGCCAGCTGCACAACGGCTACTGCTCCGACTCCACCCGCACCTACTGCGTGGGCGAGCCGCCCGCGGACTTCGCCGCCTACTACGAGGTGCTGCGCCGGGCCCAGGACGCGGCCTGCGCGGCGGTGAGGCCGGGGGTGTCCTGCGAGTCGATCGACGCCGCGGCCCGCGACCTGATCGCCGAGGCCGGCTACGGCGAGGCCTTCATCCACCGCACCGGCCACGGCATCGGCATCGAGACGCACGAGGAGCCGTACATCGTGGCCGGCAACGGCCAGGCGATGGAGCCCGGTTTCGCGTTCTCGGTCGAGCCGGGCATCTACCTGCAGGGCCGGCACGGCGCCAGGATCGAGGACATCGTGGTCTGCACCGAGAACGGCGGGGAACGCCTCAACACCACCCCCCGCGACCTGGTGATCCTCTAGGGGCTGTCAGATTCATCCGAATGGGTCGCCATTCGTGACACGACGACTCCTTTACGTGTGCTTAGGTATTCCCCTGACTTGTTGTGTGCCGGAGTGGAGTTGAAGGGTGTCAAGGTACGGCTGGTGTCATTCGGCGTTCGCGCCTGCGGTGAGCCTGATGGTCGCGATGCTGTTGCTGGTGTCGGGGGCGGTGGGTGCGCTGCTGACGCTCGTGGGCGCGACCACGGCGCCGGCGGGTGCGGCGCTCGTGGTCACGCTCATCATCGCGGTGTTCCTGACCGCCGTTCTCCGGATCGTCAGGGCCGTGCCCGACATCCGGCGGGAAAACGCCGCCACGGCGCGTGCGGTGGCGAACGTGCAGGCGGTGAAGCCGGGTGACGACACCCTGGTGGGGCGCCGGCTGCGGTTGTTCCGGGAGGCGGCCGAGGCGGGCAACGACTGCGAGGCGGTGCTGAGCGCCCGCTCCGCGCTCGACGACAGCGAGATGGCCAACAAGCACCACCTCGACCACGCGCTCATCTGGGCGCTGCCCGTCTTCGGCTTCATCGGCACCGCTCTCACCATGGCCGGCATGGTCACCTCGTTCTCCGACGCCCTCGACGACCAGGGCGACCCCAGCGTGCTGATCGACGCGCTCAAGCAGCACGTGCTGCCCGAGCTGGCCTCCGCGTTCGGCGTCACCCTCATCGCGCTGTTCCTGAGCGTGGTCGCCTTCGGCGCGATGGCCCTGGTCGAGCGGGCCGAGCGGGCCGGCGTGGTGGCGGCCGACGACGTGTTCCTCATCTACATCGCGCGCCTGCCCGCCAAGCAGGCGGCTCCCGCCATGCACGGCCTCACCCAGGAGCTGGCGCAGTCACGGCAGGAGATGGCCCAGACGAGGGGCAGGACCGAAGAGCTGGTCAAGGGCCTCGACGCGCTGCGTACCGCCGTCGAACGGATGAGCGCGGCCGAGACCCGCCCGCAGAAGTACACGCTGGTGAGGGAACCGTGAGGAAGCGGCCCTCGACCTCGTTCGCGCCGCCGCTCGACCTGCGTTTCATCGACCTGTTCATGGCCATCGTGCTGGCGCTGTCCTTCATCGCCATCATGCTGACCGTCGTGGCGCGCATGCTGCCGACCGAGGACGCCACGCAGCCGCAGCGGCAGCAGAAGAGCGTGGCCCAGCTCGAACGCCAGCTCGACGCGGCGGTGGCGGCCCAGCGCAAGGCCGAGGCGGAGCTGCGGGCCACGCAGCAGCAGATCGCCGACCAGACCGCCTTCGCCCTGCCCTGGTGGCTCATCGGGTTCTGCGCGCTGCTCGGCGTGCTGGCCGTCTTCATGAACTGGCGCATCCGGTTGTGGAGCAAGGGGAGCCTGCCCCGCCTGCGCACCTGGTTACTGGTGACCGTGGTGATCGCCGTGGTCACGGTCGTGATCAGGGAGCTGAGCGACCGCGACGGCTACCTGCTGCTCGCCGAGATCCCCTGGTGGGCGGCCGACGCCCTCTGCCTGGGGCTGCTGCTGGTCGCGTACGTGCTGATCACCGGCATCCGGGACAGCCGGGCCACGCTCAGCGAGATCCGGGCGCGGCCGGTGGACGGTCCCGCCCTCGGCGAGGAGCGCCGGCGCGTGCCCTCCGCCCGCTGACGCCGCAGGTGTGGCACAGTCACTGCCATGTTCACTGAGGTCACGTACGCCACCAGCGCGGGCTCCGGCCGGGGGAACGAGGACCTGGTGATCGCCGGGCCGTCGTGGATCGTCGTGCTCGACGGGGCCACCGCGGCGGCCGGGGTGGACAGCGGGTGCGTCCACGACGTCTCGTGGCTCGTGGCGCGGCTCGGGGGAGCGCTGGCGGCCCGCCTGTCCACCGGCCGCGACGACGACCCCTTGGCCGATGTCCTGGAGTCGGCCGTCGAGGAGCTGATGGCGGCCCACGGCGGCACCTGCGACCTGGGCAACCCCGACTCGCCGTCCTCGACGGTGGCGATGGCGCGCGCGGGCGGCGGCGGGCGGGTCGACTACCTCGTGCTGGGGGACTCGCCGGTCGTGTGCTCCCTGCCGGACGGGGGAGTCCTGACGGTGGCCGACGACCGGCTGGAGCGTCTGCCGGGCGGGCGGCCGTACTCGCTGGAGCTGGTGCGGCGGATGCGCAACGCGCCCGGCGGCTTCTGGGTGGCGGGCGCGCGCCCAGAAGCCGCCAGGGAGAGCGTGTGCGGGACGGTGGCGGCGGACGGGGTGGCGGTGCTCACCGACGGGGTGGCGCGGCTGGTCGACTGGTACGGGTGGAGCTGGGCGGACGTGCCGGCGGAGCTGGCCGCGCGGGGGCCCGCGGCGCTGGTCGCGGCCGTGCGGGAGCTGGAGTCGGCCAGGGGACCGGTGTGGGGCAAGGTCCACGACGACGCGACCGTGGCGTGGGGACGGCCGGACCGGTCCTGACTCCTGCCCTGGCGCCAGGAGGGACGTGCGGCGGCGGGCCCCTGCGCCTTGATCGCACCTCCATGTTCATGAACAATTCGGTAACAGGAGATAACCGGATATTGGGGGTCGTCGCCCATGACCCGCGAGCCGATCGAGCGGCCCTAGGATGCGGGACGACGAGCTGAACGAGGCGTTCGAGCTCGGGCGGACGTGCGCGCTGGCCGCCGAATGCGGCAGAGACCTGCGGCGGTGCGCGGAGATGTACAGCGGGCTGTTCCCCGCGGCGGCCTTCGACGCGCAGTGCTACAACACCCTCGCCCTCACCACGGCCTTCAGCGCGCCCTGGGCCAGCGCCGGCCGCCTGCAGGTGGTCAGCAGGGCCGCGCTGTGGGTGATGGCCGTCGACCGGCTGGTCAACCACACCGCGAGCACCCGCGAGCAGGTGGACCGCCTGGTCCGCGAGTGCCTGTCGGTCGCCGACGGCGCCGTGCCCCGGTCGGCCGCCACCCGGTTCCTCGCCGACCTGCGCGACGAGCTGGCCACCGTGAGGGAGTTCGGCGAGCTGAGGTGGCTCTGGCGCGGCCAGCTCGCCCGGATGCTGGCGGGCCTGGTCAGGGCCTGGGTGTGGCGCGACACGAACGCCGTGCCGACGCTGGAGCGCTACCTCGACAACGCCGACAGCCGCGGCTCGTGCTTCGTCGACGTGTCGCACTGGATCTACACCGCCGACCGCTGGGCCAGGACGCATCTGGAGGAGCTGCGGGACGTCAGCCGGCTGGTCCAGCGTTACCTGCACCTGCTCGGCGACGTCGCCTCCTACCGCAAGGACGTGAGCTGGGGCGACCTGAACGTGTTGTCGCTCGGTGTCAGCGGCGCCGAGGTGAGCGAGGTGATGGCCGGGCTGGCCCGTGAGGCGGCCGACCTCATCGAGCCGGTACGCGAGCGCAGCCCCCGCACCGCCATCTACCTGCGACGACAGATCGGATTCACCGCCGGCATCAACGGAATTTCGGACTTCGACCGGACAGCGTAAAAGACTTGTCGGATTCCTTGACAGGCGAGCTTGACACCGGGCCAGCGGTATCGGCGAATAAGGGTGTTATGGACAACAAACCGTGACATTTTGTTTCTTGTAAAAGCTTGCGGCTTGAGAGGAAAATGTGGCGTTGCTAGGGTGTCTCGATGCCAGGCATGTGGATCGAGATCCTCAACGCGCCTTGACAGGTACCACTGACCACGGCACCACACAGGCGGGGTCGTGCATGCGCGGGAGACGTACAGGCGGTGCTGGATGGAATTCGGTCACACTGACCGTTGGCGGCTTCCCACGGCGATCAAGATTCTGATCGCCGGGGGCTTCGGCGCGGGGAAGACCACCATGGTCGGAGCCGTGTCCGAGACCCGGCCCCTTCGCACGGAAGAGGCGCTCACCCACATCGGCGCGCACATCGACGACCTGGCGGGCGTCGAACGCAAGCTCACCACCACCGTGGCCATGGACTTCGGCCGCATCACGATCCGCAACGACTACATGCTCTACCTGTTCGGCACCCCCGGCCAGGAACGCTTCTATTTCGTGTGGGACGAACTGGCCGTGGGCGCGCTCGGCGCCGTGGTGCTGGCCGACACCCGCCGCCTCGACGACTGCTTCCCCTCCGTCGACTATTTCGAGAAGCGCGACCAGCCGTTCATCGTGGCGCTCAACTGCTTCGACGGCAGCCGGCCCTTCACCGTCGGCGAGGTGCGCTCGGCGATCGGCCTGGAGCCGGACATCCCCATCGTGCTGTGCGACGCCCGCAGGCGCGACTCCGGCAAGGAGGTGCTCATCACGCTGATGGAGCACGCGATCCGCAGGGGAGTCACCCCGGTCGGGACCATGTCGTGACCATGAGCGGCTACCTTTGACCGGTGGAGGAAATCGACCGCCGGATCGTCACGCTGCTGGCCCGCGACGGCCGCATGAGCTTCACCGATCTGGCCAGGGAGACCGGGCTCTCGGTCTCGGCCGTGCACCAGCGCGTACGCAGGCTGGAGAAGCGAGGAGTCGTCCGCGGATACGCCGCGATCATCGACCACGACGCCGTCGGGCTGCCGATGACCGCGTTCGTGTCGATCAAGCCGATCGACCCCGCGGCCCCCGACGACGCCCCTGACCGGCTGGCGCACCTGACGGCCATCGAGGCCTGCCACAGCGTGGCGGGTGACGAGAGCTACATCCTGAAGGTGCGCGTGGCCTCGCCGGTGGCGCTCGAAGACCTGCTGCAGCAGATCCGCGCCTCGGCCAACGTCTCGACCCGCACCACGGTGGTGCTGAGCACCCCCTACGAGCACCGCGCCCCCGAACTGGCCGACGAGCCCGCCCCGGGCCACGAGCGCACCGGCTGACCGTACGTTCTTACGAAGTCCCTACGGTCGCCTCCCGCTCCGCCTGCCGGGGCGTGCGCCGGTGCCAGGCTGCTCACCATGGACCACCGCAGGCCCCTCACCCCGCACCCCGGCACGCGGAGCGGGAGGCGACCGTAGGG
>NZ_SMLD01000077.1:0-41444 GCF_004352805.1 Nonomuraea mesophila | reverse complement strand
GTTCAGGGGCGCGGCGTTCATGGCGGCGGTGGGGTGGCGCGGCCGAAACCGTCGCCGGCCAGGATGCGGTTCGGCGACGTCATGCGGGTCGGCGCGGTCGGCCTGCGTACCCGCCCGCTGCGGGCGTTCCTGTCGGCACTGGGCATCGCGATCGGCATCGCCGCCATGGTCGGCGTCGTCGGGTTGTCGTCCTCGTCGGGCGCCGAGCTCGACCGTACGCTGTCGGCGCTCGGCACCAACCTGCTCACCGTGTCGTCGGGCACCACGCTCATGGGCGAGGAGGCGCAGATGCCGCAGGACGCGGAGGCGATGATCGAACGCATCGGCCCCGTCGAGCGGGCGTCGTCCGTCGGGAAGATCTCCGAGGCCAAGGTGTACCGGTCGGAGCAGATCCCCGAGGCGCAGACGGGCGGCCTCAGCGCGTACGCCACGAGTCTCGACCTGCCCGGCACGGTGGGCGCGACCGTGCGCAGCGGCACGTGGCTGAACGCGGCCACCGAACGGTACCCGGCCGCCGTGATCGGCTCCGTCGCCGCCCAGCGGCTCGGCATCGGCGCGGCGGGACCGGACGTCCAGATCATCGTCGGCGGCGCGCGGTTCACGGTCGTCGGCATCCTCGACCCGGTGGCGCTCGCCACCGATCTGGACAGCGGAGTCCTGGTCGGCTGGCCGGTGGCGCAGTCGCGGCTGGGCTTCGACGGACATCCGACCACGCTCTACACCCGCTCGGACGAGGCCAAGCTGGAGTCGGTACGGCAGGTGCTGGCAGGCACGGCCAACCCCGAGGCGCCGAACGAGGTGGACGTCTCGCGCCCGTCCGACGCGCTGGCCGCCAAGCAGGCGACCAGCCAGGCGTTCGCCAACCTCCTGCTCGGAGTGGGCGCGGTCGCCCTGCTCGTCGGGGGCGTCGGCGTGGCCAACACCATGGTCATCTCGGTGCTCGAACGCCGCGCGGAGATCGGCCTGCGGCGGTCCCTGGGCGCCACCCGCGGCCAGATCCGCACCCAGTTCCTGTCGGAGTCGCTGCTGCTGTCCGCGATGGGCGGGAGCGGGGGGATCCTGCTCGGCATGGGCGTCACCATGGGGTACGCGTACTTCAGCGGCTGGCCGTCCGTGGTGCCGGCCTGGGCCACGGTGGGCGGGCTGGCGGCCACCCTGCTCATCGGCGCCGTGGCCGGCCTCTACCCGGCCGTCCGCGCCTCCCGGTTGTCCCCGACGGAGGCCCTCTCCACCCCGTGAACCGCGCCGCCCCCGGCACCACCAGGCCCTCGCCCGTACCGGGGGCGTGGTGACCGGTGCCGCCTGGGCGTCCGGTGTCAGGGGCGCCAGCGGCGCAGCCGGGTGTCCTCCTCGTACGGCTGCGCGTCCGGGTAGCTGACCAGCTCCACCACGCTGCCCCAGGGCGTACGGCAGTGGACGAACCGGTTGCGAGTGCCCGACTCCGCTCCCGGCAGCGGCACCGGCTCGCCCAGCGGCGACCCGCCGGCCTCGATCACCTGCTCGACCGCCGCGTCCACGTCGTCCACGTAGAGGGCGACG
Source organism: Nonomuraea mesophila (assembly GCF_004352805.1). Classification (NCBI taxonomy): domain Bacteria; kingdom Bacillati; phylum Actinomycetota; class Actinomycetes; order Streptosporangiales; family Streptosporangiaceae; genus Nonomuraea; species Nonomuraea mesophila. The sequence goes on along the minus strand of NZ_SMLD01000077.1, from coordinate 39,905 downwards.
TGCTGCCACCCCAGATCGCACATGAGGACCGGGTCGGCCTGGCGCGGCCCGCCGAACTCGAACAACTCGATCCCGGGCCCGTTGGGCAGCCGCAGCATGCGCACCGCCAGCTCGACCGTCCCCTGCGGCACCCCCAACCGCCGCTCGACCGCCCATCCTTCCTTCGGTCCCCGCTCCTTGGGCAGGGTGTCATAGAGCACCTCGGCCCCGAACGCGCGCCCGAAGAACTTCGTCGCCTCGTCGAGGTCGGGCACCGTCACCCCGACATGGTCGATGCCGTGCACGGTCATCGGATACCTCCGAGGAAACCCCCGCCTTCAGACGGGGGAGGAATCGGACCCCTGCGGAGCAGGACAGGGGTAGCCGATTCGCCGCCAGGCGAACCGGCGTCAGAACGCCGCACGACATCGCACGGTTCGGTAGTGTGTTCGACGGTGGTGATAACCAAGCCACCGGACGAACGATCAGAAGCACCCTCGCCGCAGGGCTTGCGGAGAGGTGAAACGCCTGTGGAGCTGGTGTAAGACCTCAACGGGAGTTCCCTTTCCCGGGCGGGCGACCGGCGGTGAAGCAGGAAGGCCAGTCGGCGACGGCTGGAATCCCGGTCCTTCAGGGCCGGGAGGATGTCAAGAACCATCCTCCTTCACCGCCGCCGAGCCGCCCCTGGGCCGCCGTCGTACGGTCCTCCAGTTCCAGGGACGGGTCATCGGCCGCGGAGCCTGGAGATCAGCCCCAGGTTCTCGGCGCAGCGGCCGAGCCCGAGCGCCACCGACTCCAGCGGCCGCTCCGCCCTGCTCACCGGGATGCCCAGCGCCGCCCGCAACCGCCGGCCGAGCCCGCGCAGCAGCGCGCCTCCGCCGACCACCACGGCGCCGCGCTCGGCGAGGTCCACGGAGATCTCGGGCGGGCACTGCTCCACGGTGTCGACGGCGGCCCGCACGATGGACTCGATCGGCTGCCTGGTCGCCTCGTAGATCCGCTGGACGGGAAGCGGCACCGTACGTTCGTGGCCGGTGCCGCTCTCGCGTCCGCGCACCGTGACCTGCCGGTACAGCGGCTTCCACGCGGTGCCGGCCCGTCGCTTGGCCGACTCGGCCTCCTCGTTGTCGAGTTGCAGCCCGTGGTCGCGTTCGACCTGGCGGATGATGGCCCGGTTCATGCCCTCGCCGCCGCCGGGAACGGTGGTGGCCGCCATGACGTCTCCGTGGGAGAGCACGGCGATCCTGGTGGAGTCGCGCCCGATGTCGATCACCATGCGCCCGGCGCAGTCCTTGACCGGCAGGCCGACGCCGAGCGCCGCCGCCAGCGCGTGGGGGATCAGCAGGATCCCCCTGGCCTCCGCCTCGAACGCGATGTCGCGCAGCGCGGCCCGTTCGATCGGGGTGGAGTTGTCCGGCAGGGCGAGCACGACCCGCGGCCTGGAGAAGGGATGGCCGTGCACCTTGCGCAGGAAGTACCTGATCAGATGCCGGGCGAGTTCGTCGTCGACCGGCAGGCCGCCGCTGACCGGCCAGCGCGTCTCTCCCCGGGCGCCCTGGGCGGCCTCGGCGCCGTACCCGACGACCCGGCCCGTGCGGCTGTCGAGCATGACGGCGGACGGCTCGTCGAGCACGATGCCCTTGCCCTTGACGTAGACGCGGGTGCTCGCGGCACCCAGATCCATCGCCAGGTCATGACCGAGCACGTTCATCGCGGCACGTCCATCGTGGCGTCCGGGGCGTCGACCAACATGCGGGGTGTATTTCCTGGGCCGCTCCAACACAACACCAGGAACCGAATGGTCACCTTTTACCCGGCGGCGTACCCTTCGGTCGTGCTCGACTACGATCTCGAAGCCGCGCATTACGACGAGACCCGTGGCGGGCTGCCGCGGGCGGAGGCCGCGGCGGCCGCCGTGCGGGGTCTGGTGCCCGGGGGCACGCTGCTCGACGTCGCGTGCGGCACCGGGCTGGTGAGCAAGGAACTGGCCCGGCGCGGGCTGCGGGTGCTCGGTGTGGACGCCTCCGCCGGCATGGCGGGGCTGGCCGCGGGGCGCGTGCCCGTGGTACGGGGTGACGGCTCGCTGCTGCCCGTACGTGACGGGTCGGTCGACGCGGTCATCACGATCTGGCTGCTGCACCTGCTCGACGACGCCCGCCCGGTGATCGCCGAGGCCGCGCGCGTGGTGCGGCCAGGCGGGGTGTACGTCACGACGGTCGACAAGCGCGCCGCCCACGGGGGCGGAGGGCGGGGGCGTCCGGCCGACGGGGCGGAACTGGTCGTGACCGAGGCGGCGCGGCACGGCTTGCGGCAGGGCGGCGAGGTCACGTTCGTGGGTCACGGGCAGGGGCGCGACGGGCCCGACCCGGTGTTCCGGCTGCTGGCGTTCACGCGCGACAGGTGATGGGAGAGCCGGTTTCGCGCCGAAAGCGACGCCGTGCGAAGCTGTGGTTGTCCCCAACACCATGGAGGTCCTCATGGCGGAATCACCGGAGCCGGAAGTCAGCGAAACTCCCGAGGACGAGATGAAGCGCAAGTTCCGCGAAGCGCTGGAGCGCAAGCGCAACCAGCACGCGGCCTCCGGCGCTGGTGGCAGGGGCGTCGACCCATCGAAGATTCACGGGGCGCACGGCCCGGCTGCCAGTAAGAGGTCGTTCAGGCGCAAGAGCGGCGGCTGAGCTGGAGGAACCGAGGGGGTACGGCATGCCGTACCCCCTTTCGTATTCCCGGGCTAGGTAGATCTTTGCCCGGTTGATGGCGAATCGTTTGCGTATGTCCGATTCGCTGCTAGAGTTGCCGCCATTACCAGCCGGTGACCTGGCCCTTACCCAAGAGAGGGCCTCCGGCTGGCGCCGAATCCCGACTCGATCGGGAACCGGGGACCCACCTCACTGGGGTGAATCCGGCCATCTGCCGGTAGGGCATCTCCACGCCCGAACCCGTCAGCTAACCCGGTAGGCGTGATGGAGAGGACATAACGCATGTATCACCGCGTCGTACCCCTGAAGCGCGTAGCGCCGGCCGCCGTCTGAGCGGCCCTCCTTCCCTGAACATCCTGCCTCGCCCGATGTAGTCGCTCGGGCGTGCCGCTGCGCCGTGCCTTTCTGCCGGCGTGCCTCCCCCTCGTCCCCTCGCGAAGGACTTCTCATTTTCATGGCTTCCCGTTTTGGTCTGCGTTCCCTTGCCCTGCTCACCGCCTCCACCGTCAGCTCGATGAGCGTCGTCTGCACCGCTGCGCACGCCGATCCGGACACCGAGAAGAAAGCCCTGTTCAAGGGCTCGACCACGGCGTCGTACTTCTGGGACGACGGCTCGGGCCGGGCCGGTGACACCGGCCTGCCGGCCAGCGGCAAGCCGATGCAGAAGGGCATGGCCGCCAGCCCCAGCTGGCCGCTGCTGACCGAGGGCTACGTGATCTACAAGGGCAAGAAGATGCCCTTCTTCGTCGGCGACCGGGGGCCGGGGGAGCCGTCCAGCCGCGGCATCATGCTGGATCTCGACGCCAAGACGTTCGCCGACCTGACCGGCGGCACCTTCAACCGCGACTCGCTGATGATCGACGGCAACGGCGGCAAGGGACACATCAAGATCGACTACGTCATCACCAAGTGGGGTGACGGCCTGGGCAAGAAGGGGCGGCCGGTGCCCTTCTCGACCGGCGCCTACGCCCGGCGGGGCTGACTTTACGAACCCGGCGGCAGAATGACATTCTGGCCACCGTGACCCTCCGCGCAGCCGCGAACGGCATCGAGATCGCCTACGAAAGCATCGGTTCCCCCGACGGCCGGCCCCTGCTCCTCATCATGGGGCTCGGCGCGCAGCTCATCCACTGGGACGACGGGCTCTGCGAGCTCCTGGCGGAGCAGGGCCACCACGTCGTACGGTTCGACAACCGCGACGCGGGCCTGTCGACCCACTTCCACGACCAGGGCGCTCCCACGACGGGGGCGCCTTCGGCGTACCTGCTGGACGACCTGGCCGACGACACCGCGGGTCTCATGGACGCCCTCGGCTGGCCGGCCGCGCACGTGGTCGGCGTCTCCATGGGCGGGATGATCGCCCAGAGCCTGGCCATCCGGCATCCGGCGCGCGTGCTGACCCTGACCTCCATCATGTCGACGCCCGGGCCCACGGTCGCGCCGCCGACGGAGGCCGCGTTCGCCGCCCTGACCGCCCGTTCCGCCGCCGACCGCGCGGCCGTCATGGAGCAGTCGCTGGAGACGTACGCGGTGATCGGCTCACCCGGCTACCCGATGGACCGGGAGAGGATCGTGGAGAAGGCCGGGCGCGCGTTCGACCGCTGCTTCGACCCGGCGGGCAAGGGCCGGCAGCTCGCCGCGATCATGGCCTCGGGCGACCGCACCGACCTGCTGGCGAGCCTGACGATGCCGGCGCTGGTGCTGCACGGGGAGGCCGACCCGCTCGTCCCGGTCGAGGGCGGGAGGGCCACGGCGGCGGCCATCCCCGGCGCGCGGCTGGTGACCTATCCGGGCATGGGCCACGACCTGCCCGAACCGCTGTGGCCGGAGATCGCGCGGGAGATCACCAAGCTGACCACCGCCTGACGACCCCCCGGCCGCCCGCCTACGCGGACCGTTCCCTGTGCCGGAGGATCTCAGCCACGTGCGTCTCGGCCCACGCGACCACCGCCGAGATCGGGTCGTGCAGGGAACGGCCGAGGTCGGTCAGCGCGTACTCCACCCGGGGTGGCACCTCCGCGAACACCTCGCGTGTGATGAGCCCGTCGTGCTCCATGGTCCGCAAGGTCTGCGTCAGCACCTTGGGCGTGACGCCGCCGATGCGCGAGCGCAGCCGGGTGAAGCGCATGGGTCCTTCGGCGAGGCAGAGCAGCACCAGCGCCGACCATTTGTCGCCGATCCGGTCGAGAACCACCCGCGTCGGACAGTTCGGGTCGAAGGCATCACCGGTATCCACAAGGTACGTATAGCACGATGAAGTAACCAGTATCCGATGGATATCGTGACGCCATGAAGATCCTCCTTTTCGGCGCGACCGGCATGGTCGGTCAGCGCATCGCCGCGGAACTGGCCGCCCGCGGGCACGAGGTGACCGCCCTCAGCCGCACCGGGCCCGTCAAGGGCGACGTCCACGACACCGCCACCCTGGCCAAGGGCCACGACGCCGTCATCTCCGCCATCGCGCCGCCGCGCGACGGCACCGAGCCGGGGCCGCCGTTCCTCGCCGCCAACCGCGCCCTCATCGAGGGCGCGCGCACGGCCGAGGTGCGCCGCCTCATCGTCGTGGGCGGCGCGGGCAGCCTCCAGGTCTCGCCCGGCGTCGACCTGGTCGACACGCCCGGCTTCCCGGAGGGCTACAAGAAGGAGTCGCTGGCCGCGCGTGACGTGCTGCGCCTCTACCGGGAGGTCACGGACCTCGACTGGACCTTCGTCTCGCCGGCCGCCGAGATCGGACCGGGCGAGCGTACGGGCGCCTTCCGCGTCGGCGGCGACATGCTGCTGACCGACGACCAGGGCCGCAGCGCCATCAGCGCCGAGGACTTCGCCGTCGCGATCGCCGACGAGGTGGAGCAGGACGCCCACCCGCGCAGCCGCATCACCGTCGCCTACTGAGCCGCCTCGCCGGCGCCCCGCAGCCCGCCGGAGACAGCCGGAGGCTCCTCGGCGGCCTGTGCGGCGTCCTCGTCGGGGAGCAGCGCCTTCTCGTCGGGCTTGTGCACGAGCACGTTGTCCACGTACGACGTCACGGCGGTGGCCAGCCCCACGTCGGCGTCCGCCTCCTCCGACAGGTACCAGCGGTGGTCGAGGATCTCGTGGAAGAGTTGCGCGGGCTCCAGTTTCCCGCGCAGCTCGGCGGGGATCGCCTCGACCGTCGGCTGGAACACCTCCGCCAGCCACCGGTGCGCCACGATGGCCTCGTCCTCGTGCCGCAGGCCCTTGGCGACCCGGAAGCCGTCGAGGTCGTTGAGCAACCGCCGCGCCTGGTTCTCCTCCACGTCGAGCCCGGTCAGCCGGAGCAGGCGCCGCTGGTGGTGCCCGGCGTCCACGACCTTCGGCCGGACGATCAGCCGCCCGGTGCCGACCTTGCGCCGCACCATCATCTCGGCCACGTCGAAGCCGAGCAGGTTGAGCCGTCTGATCCGCTGCTCCACCCGGTGCCAGTCGACCTCCTCGATGATCTCGCTCTGGGTGATCTCGTCCCACAGGCGGTGGTAGCGGGCGACGATGTCCTCGGCGGTGCCCATGGGGTCGATCGACGGGTGCAGCAGCCCTCCGGCCTCCAGGTCGAGCATCTCGCCGAAGATGTTCGTGTGCGCCACGTCGATGTCCCCGCGCCGCTGCCCCTCGCTGATCATCGGGTGCATCTCGCCGGTCTCGGCGTCCACGAGGTAGGCCGCGAACGCCCCCGCGTCCCTGCGGAACAACGTGTTGGACAACGAGCAGTCACCCCAGTAGAAACCGTTGAGGTGCAGCCGGACCAGCAGCACGGCGAGGGCGTCCAGCAGGCGGGTGAGCGTGTCGGGGCGCAGGGTGCCCGACATGACCGCGCGGTAGGGGAGGGAGAACTGCAGGTGCCTGGTGATGAGTGCCGCGTCGAGGCCGTTCTCGCGGCCGGCGACGTACGCGACGGGCTCCACGGAGGGGGCGTCGAGCCGGGCGAGGTCCCACAGCAGCCGGTATTCGCGCTTGGCGTACCGCTCGCTGATCTCCTTGATCGCGTACACCTTGCCGGACAGCCGGGCGAACCGCACCACGTGGCGCGAGATGCCGCGGGGCAGATCGACCAGGTGACGCTGCGGCCAGTCTTGGAGGGGCACCTCCCAGGGGAGGCGGATCAGGTCAGGGTCGCCTAGCGCGCCGGTGATCTGCAGGGGCATTTCATCAGGATATTGTGCAGCAGTGGACGAGTTTCTCAAGTGGTACTTTTCCGACCGTCCCGTCATCGCCAGTACATTGGGGGCGGACGGCTACGATCACACCCTCGGCGATTTCACCGCCGCCGCCTGGACCGCCCGCGAGCAGGAGGAGGTCCGCTGGCTCGACCGCCTGTCGGCCCTCCGGACGGCCTCACTCGACGACACGATCGACAGAGACCTCGTGCTCTCCCAGCTGAGAGGTTCGATCGCGCTGGCGTCCTGGCCCGCGTGGCGGCGCGACCCCGCCACCTACCTGTCCGCGATCTTCGCCTCGATGTTCACGCCGTTCCAGCACCGGCTCAAGCCGGAGCCCGAGCTGGTGTCGGCGGCCGTCTCCCGGCTCGCCGAGGTGCCCGGCGTGCTGGCCGCCTGCCGCGCCAACCTGGACCCCGACCTGGCGGCCCCGCTGCTCGTCCAGCGCGGGCTCGGCCAGGCCCGTACCGGCCGCAACTTCCTCACCCGCACCATCCCCTCCATGGTCCGGGACGAGAGCCTGCGCGCGACGCTGGCCGAGGCCGCCGAGCCGGCCGCGCGGGCGTTCGACCAGCTGGTCGTGTTCCTGGAGGGCTTCGAGTGCGGCGGCACCTGGCGGATGGGGGAGAAGCTCTACTCCACGCTGCTGCGCGAGCGCGAGATGCTCGCGTACGGCGCCGCCGAGCTGCACGAGAAGGGCAAGGCCGCCTGGGCGGAGCTCGACGAGCGGATGCGCAGGGTCGCGCGCGGGGTCAACGGCACCGAGGACTGGCGGGCGGCCATGGAGTCCCTCATGGACGACCACCCGCCCACGCTGGCCGACATGCGCGCCGAGTACGACGCCGAGACGCAGCGGGCCCGCGCCTTCGTCAAGGAGCACGACCTGGTCACGTTCGCCGACGGCGAGGAGTGCCACGTGCTGCCGTCGGCCGAGTACACGCGCCCGGTCCTGTCCGTCGCCCACTACCTGTCGCCGCCCCCGCTGAGCGCCTCACGCACGGGCGTCTTCTTCGTCCCCTACACGCCCGACGACTTCACCCCCGAGCAGGTACGCCAGCGCCTGCGTACGAACTCGCGGGCCCAGATGCCGTCGATCGCCGTCCACGAGGCCTATCCCGGGCACCACTGGCACCTGTCGTACATGGCGGGCAATCCGCGCACGGTGCGGAAGGTCTTCCGCACGCCGTACTTCACCGAGGGCTGGGCCCTGTACGTCGAGAAGGTCCTGCACGAGGAGGGCTACTTCGACACCCCCGCCACCGAGCTGGCCCACCTCGACTGCCGGATCTTCCGCGCCGCGCGGATCGTGGTGGACACCGCGCTGCACTGTGAGGACATGTCCGTCGAGCAGGCCGAGACGTTCATGGCCACGAAGGCGTCGCTGTCGCCGGGAACCGCCCAGGGCGAGGTGAACCGCTACTGCGCCTGGCCCACGCAGGCGCCGTCCTACCTCACGGGCGCGATCGAGATCGACCGGATCCGGGAGATGGCCGGCGGCTCGCGCAAGGAGTTCCACGACCGGATCGCCGGGTCCGGCGGCCTGCCCCTGGGCCTGGCCGAGCAGGCCGCACTCGCCTGAGGTCAGGGGCGGCGGGGGAACGCCGGAGGGTTCTGCGCGCGTTCGACGACGGCGGCGAGCTGGTCGTCCGTGAGGATGGCCGGCTTGCCGACGCCGAGTCCCCTGACGTACACCTCGCACAACCACTCCAGCAGGCGGGTGGCCTCGAACGCCTGCTCCAGCGTCGGCCCGATGGTCACCCCTCCGTGGTTGGCCATCAGGGCCGCCTGCTTGCCCTCCAGCGCCGCCCGTACGTTGGCGGCCAGCTCGGGCGTGCCGTACGTGGCGTACTCGGCGACCTTGACCACGCCGCCGAGCGCGAGCGCGTTGTAGTGCACCGGCGGCAGCTCGGTCATGGTGGTGGCCACGACCGTCCCGAAGACGGAGTGCGTGTGCACCACGGCCAGCGCGTCCGTGGTCTCGTAGACGGCCAGGTGCATGGGGGTCTCGCTGGACGGCTGGGTGTCGCCTTCGACGAGGTGGCCCGACACGTCGACGATCGGGCACAGTTCGGGCGTCAGCCGGTCGAGCGCCACACCTGAGGGCGTGACCGCCACGAGGTCGCCCTGGCGCACGCTCAGGTTTCCCGAGGTGCCGATGACCAGGCCGAGCTCGACGGCTCGCCGCCCGTACTCGCACAGCTGCTCGCGGAGGCTCATGTGCGAAGAATGTAGTGGGTCGTCCGAAACGCGGCAATTAGCGGCGGTCGAGTGCGCCCAGCAGGATGCGCTCCGCGCTCGCCCGGGTGAGCCGGCCGGGGTAGAGGAGCAGGTGCAGGCTGAGGCCGTCCACCAGGGCCAGCAGGTGCTCGGCGAGGTCGTCCAGGTCCTCCTCCGCGCGCAGCTCTCCGGTCGCGCGGGCCTGCCCGAGCAGGTCGCGTACGGCGGCGCGCAGCTCGGCGGCCTCCGCCCGCTGGACTTCCGCCAGGCGGTCCGAGGTCAGGCTGCGGCTCCAGAAGCTGACCTCGAGCCGGGTCTCCTCGTCGCGCTCGGCGTCCAGCGGCAGGTTGTCGAGCAGCAGTTCGCGCAGGGCGGCCAGCCCCGTGGCGCCCCCGACCTTGGCGGTCAGCCGGGCGCGGATGCGCTGGTGCGACTGGCGCAGCGCCGACAGCAAAATCTCGTCCTTGTCGGCGAAGTAGTGGGCGAGCACCCCGTTGGAGTAGCCGGCCTCCTTGGCGATGGCCCGCGTGGTGGCGGCGTCGATGCCGTCCCTGACGATCACCCGGCCGGCCGCCGACATGACCTCGCGCCTGCGTTCGTCGTGGTCGACGATTTTCGGCATCAGGCTGCCCCTCTCGTAGGCGTACCTCACCATATTGACTTTTTATTCGGACGTCTGTCTATTTAGACCATGACCGTCGTCACCGTCGGCGTGCACATCGTCGACATCCTCGCCAGGCCCGTCGAGCACATCCCCGAAGGCCAGGACACCGTGCTGGTCGACCAGATCCGCCTGACCGCCGCCGGCGCCGCCGCCGGGACGGCGGTCGACCTGGTCAGGCTCGGCAACTCCGTGATCACCATGGGGGCCGTCGGCGACGACGAGCTGGGCGACTTCCTGCTGGCGGTGCTCACCAAGCGCGGCGTGGACGTCTCGCGCCTGGTGCGCAGGGCGGGGGAGCAGACCGCCGCGTCCATCCTGCCCATCAGGCCCGACGGCGGCCGGCCCAGCTTCCACGTGTCCGGCGCGAACCTCGGGGTGACGTACGCCGACCTCGACGCGGAGGTGCTGCGCGGCGCGCGGGCGATCCACCTCGGCGGGATGGACGTCACGTTCGGCCTCGGCGACCCGGCCTTCTTCGCGCTGCTGGACGAGGTACGTGCGGCCGGGACCATCGTCACGATGGACCTGCTGTCGGAGATGCCCGACCTGCTGGGCATGGCCAGGGCCTTCCTGCCCCACGTCGACTACGTCCTGCCCAACGAGTCGCAGGCCCTGCTCATGTCGGGGCTCATGTCGGGGCTCACGACGGGGCTCACGACGGGGCTCACGACGGGCGCCGCCGACGTCGCGGCGGCCGCCGGCGCTCTGCTGGCCGAAGGGCCGCGCGGCGTGCTCGTCACCCTCGGCGCGTCGGGCAGCCTCGTCGTGACCGCCGGCGGCGCGGAGCGGGTGCCCGCGATCAAGACGGAGGTCGCCGACACGACCGGCTGCGGCGACGCCTACTGCGCCGGCTTCCTCACGGGCCTGCTGCACGGCCAGGACGTGCCGGCCGCCGCCCGCTGGGGCACGGCCGCCGCCGCCCGGGTGGCCACGGGCCTCGGCTCGGACGCCGGCCTCACCGACCTCGAATCCACCCTCAGCCTCCTCTAAGGACCTCACGATGACCGACGCAGAACTCCGCCAGAGGGCCTCGAAGGTCGTCCCGGGCGGCATGTACGGCCACCTCAACGCCGCGCTCTTCGCCCCCGGCTTCCCCCAGTTCTTCGAACGCGGCCAGGGCTGCCGCCAGTGGGACGTCGAGGGCCGGGAGTACATCGACTTCATGTGCAGCTGGGGCCCCGTCGTGCTCGGGCACCGGCACCCCCGCGTGGAGGAGGCCGCCGACCGTCAGGCCGCGCTCGGAGACTGCCTCAACGGGCCCGGCCCCATCATGGTGGAGCTGGCCGAACTGCTGGTGGACACCGTGCCTAGCGCCGACTGGGCGATGTTCTCCAAGAACGGCACGGACGCCACCACGCAGGCGCTCATGGTCGCCAGAGCCGCCACCGGGCGCACGAAGGTGCTGATGGCGCACGGCGCCTACCACGGCGCCGACCCCTGGTGCACGCCGTCGCCCGCGGGCACGACGCCGAACGAGCGGGCCGACCTGGTGGAGTTCACCTACAACTCGCTGGAGTCGCTGGAGGCCGCCGCGGCGACCGTGGAAGGGGACGTGGCGGCGATCATCGTCACGCCCTTCAAGCACGACTCGTTCGAGGACCAGGAGCTGGTGGAGCCGGCCTTCGCCCGCGGCGCCCGCGCCCTGGCGGACCGCCTCGGTGCCGCCCTGGTGATCGACGACGTACGCGCCGGGTTCCGCATCGACCTGCGCGGCTCGTGGGAGCCGTACGGCGTGCGCCCCGACCTGACGGCCTGGTCCAAGGCGATGGCCAACGGCTACCCGATCGCCGCCGTGACCGGCACGGACGCGCTGCGCGGACCGGCGCAGACGTTGTACTCGACGGGCTCGTTCTGGTTCTCGGCGGTCGCGATGGCCGCGGCCAAGGCCACCATCGAGACGCTGCGCGACACGGACGGCATCGCCGCCATGGAGCGGGCGGGCACCCAGCTGCGCGAAGGGCTCCACGCGCAGGCCAAGTCGCACGGGTTCACCGTCAACCAGACGGGGCCGGTGACGATCCCGTGGCTGAGCTTCGACGGCGACGCCGACCTGTCCGTGGCGATGCACTGGAGCGACGCCTGCCTGCGCCACGGCGTCTACCTGCACCCGTGGCACAACTGGTTCATGTCGGCGGCGCACACGGAGGACGACGTCGCGAAGGCCCTGGAGGGCACGGACCGGGCGTTCGCGGAGACCCGCGCCCACGTGGGCTGACGGCCCGCGATCAGGTGCCGTCCCCGCGTAACCTGGCGCCCGGATGCCCAACACGCTAGGTGATCGGCCGGTCACTCAGTAGAGTGGATGCCTCTCGGAGCCCTCATGCCGGAGGGGCTCGAACCATGGGGGTCTCTCATGCGCGTGTCCACACTTCCGCTCGCCCTGCTCGCCGTGGCCTGTGCCGGAGCCTGCGCGGCGCCGCCGGCCCCGGTCCAGAACGCGGTAGGTCCCGAGGCCGCCACGAGCCCGGACAGCACGATCACGCTGTCCGGCTCCGGCGAGTTCACCGACGACGACACCTCGGCCATCGCCTACAACCGCAAGCTCGCCCCCAAGGGCGCCCAGGCCAGCGTCACCGTCGAGTCGTCGGGAGACGAGACCCGCACCTCGCTCGTCGCCGAGGGCCTGCTGCCCGACCGGCGCTACGGCGTGCACCTGCACACCAAGCCGTGCGGGGACAAGCCCGACGACTCCGGTCCCCACTACCAGCACACCCCGGGCAAGATCGATCCGGAGAGCGAGGTCTGGCTCGACCTCAGCACCGACGCCCAGGGGGCGGGCCGCTCGACGGCCCGCAACGACTGGGCGCTCGACCCTGGCAAGCTGCCGCGCTCGCTGGTCATCCACGCCAAGCCCACCACGCCCAAGGGCCCCGAGGCCGGCATGGCCGGCGACCGCGTCGCCTGCGTGACGCTCGAGAAGACGCAGTGACCGGCTGACCGCGCTGCTGCCCACCGCCGGAAGGGGAGCGCACGCCCACGTGCGCTCCCCTTCCGAGGGATTAGGCGATGTTCAGGACTTGCCGGCGATGGTGAAGGCGCCGCGGGCCAGGGCGGTCAGCTCCATGCCGAGCGCCCCGTCGTCCAGGAGCGCCTTCGGGTTGACGGCCATCGCCGTCACGACGTACGTCTTCCCGCCCGAGGTGCGGGCGAGGAAGCTCTGGTCGTGCACGCCCGGTTCCGAGCCGCCCTTGAACCACACCGTCGGCCACTGCTTGGCCGGCAGCCCCAGCCCGGCGTCGTTGATCGACATCGCCTCGTGGATGCGCTTGTCACCGATCTTCACGAGGCGCCCGTAGGCCTTGCAGATGTCGGACGGCGAGCCGAAATACTCGATCGTGTCCAGCTCACGCGGCTTGTCCCATGCGGCGATCGAGTCCAGCGGCACCTTGGCGACGACCTTCTTCAAGTAGTCCCGCTTCTTCGCGGTGCTCAGCGACAGATACCGCTTGGCGTGACGGGGATAGTCGGCGCCCTTCATCGCGAACAACTCGCGCGTGGTGATGAGCGGCGCGTTGCGCTTGTCGTTGTTGCCCCAGGCCCGCATCGTGCGCTCGACCCGCTCGCGGCCCACCTTGTGGATCAGCAGGTCGGTGGCCGTGTTGTCGCTGATGGAGATCATCAGTTTGGCGGCCTCCAGCACGGTGACCTTGCTGCCGTCGGGCCGGTCCTGGAGCTCGCCGGTGGGCAGGCTCTTCAGCTCGGGCGTGATGGTGAGCTTGGTGTCCCAGTCGAACGCGCCGCTCTTGATGCGCTGCGCCACCGCGCCCAGCACGTACAGCTTGACCATCGAGCCCAGCGGGCGCGCCTTGTCGCCGGCGACGGTGTGCAGGGGACGGCAGTCGCCGTTCTTCTTCACCTCCGCCGCGAGGAACCCGGTCTGAGGTGCGGCTTTGCGCAGCCGCTTGTCCAGCTGCGACCAGCTCTTCGGCGCGGGCAGCCGGTACTGCATGCCGTTGATCAGGCCGGAGCCGTTCACCGCGAGCACGACCTCGTACGCCGCGCCGCCCGTTTGCACCAGGGCGATCAGGGCGTTGTCCGTCGACTCGACGATCTTCGTCAGCCGCAGGTCCTTGAACGCGGCCAGGATCTGGTTGATCTGATCGGCGGGGACGCTCTTGAGGAAGGAGGCGGCGAAGTGCTTCTTCAGCTCGTCCTCGGAGATCGGGGGGCGGCTGCTCGCGTCGATCAGCCAGCCGAGCTGCTTGCCCGCCGGCGTACCGGGGACCTCGGGGGCGGCGGTGGCGGCGGCTCCGGCGGTGGCCACCGTGGCCTGGGCGGGAACCGGCTGGCTCACGAACGCCGTCATGCCGGCCGCCATTGCGGTCGCCGCGAGGGCCAGGGCAGGCTTCGACGGGGTATGCATGGACAAGCTCCTTCGGCTCGATGTCGTACATCAGTAGCGAACCGGAGCGCGGGGGTCGCGGGCCACCAAGTGAGCCGCCGTTCTCGCAGGTGGGGCTGTCCGTAGGAAAAATGCGGATAACCTCATAGACGCCCTCCTGATCCCCCATCGACCATGGAGGCTTATGAGATCCAGGCTGGTGGCCGGGCTGCTCGCGGTGGCCTCGGCCGCGGGGATCACGGTGGGCACGTCGGTGGAGTACGGCCTGCCGGCGATGGTGCCGTTCATCCTGGTCGCCCTGATCTTGCCGGCGGTCGGGTGGCTGCTGGCGTACAGACGCCCGGAGATCCGCTACGGCTGGGTGCTGCTCGCCGCCGCGCTGGGGTTGGGCGCCGGCATGCTGGGCACAGGGCTGCGCGGCGCCGGCGCCTTCCCGGAATTGTTCGCCTATGTGCAGTCCATCGGGCTCGCCCTGTTCTACGGGCTGACGTGGATCTTCGTCCCGCTGCTGTTCCCCGACGGCCGGCTGCCCTCGCGGCGCTGGCGGGCCGTCCCGTGGATCGCGGGCGTCGCGATCGCCGCGCACGGCATCGGGACCGCGGTGGGCGGGGTGGACCTCGCCAACCCGACGGTCCTGAAGAACCCGGTCGCGGCGTTCGTCGGGGGCACTGGGCAGGCCGTCACGTGGATCATCGCGGCGATCGTGTTCTGCGGGCTCGTGGTCCGCTGGCGGCGCAGCGAGCGGGCCGAGCGGGGGCAGTACGCCTGCATGGTCGCGGGCGTCGCCGCGACCGCGGCGGGCGGCGTGCTGACGTTGCTCATGATCTTCGGGCTGTACACGCCCTTCCTCGTGGGCGCGGCGGGCATGGCGCTGGTCGGGTCGCTTCCCGCCGCCATGGTGGTGGCGATCGTGCGGCACCGCCTGCTCGACATCCGGATCGGCGTCAGGGGATCGCGCCTGCACCTGGTGTTCGACGTGCGGCCCACGGTCGGCGAGGTGCTGTCGGACCTGGGCACGGCGCTGGAGGACACCCCCGAGCCGGTGGAACAGCTCGGCCGGCTGGCCGCCGCCGTACGCGACGGGCTGGAGCTCGAATGGGCGGCCGTGACGCTCGCCGACGGCACCCGCGTGGTGGCCGGCCAGGCGCAGGGCCCGGCCGTGCTGACCGTGCCGGTACGCGGCGGTCTCGGGCACATCGAGTGCGGCCCCAGGGACGCGGGGCGGCTGACCACCCAGGACCGGCGGCTCCTGGAGGCCCTGGCCGTGCCCGCGGGGCTCGCGATCCAGAGCGCCGGGCTGGTCACCCGGCTGGTCAACGCCCAGGAGGCCGAACGCCGCCGCATCGAACGCAACATCCACGACGGCGTGCAACAGCAACTCGTCGCCCTCATCGCCGGCATCGAGCTGGCCCGCGCCACGGGAGCGGGCGCCGACCTGCTCGCCCAGCTGCGCGAACAGGCCCGGCAGACGCTCGCCGACCTGCGCGAACTGGCGGCCGGCATCCATCCGTCCTCACTCAGCCAGGGCGGCCTGGTGGAGGCGGTCGAGGAGCGCTGCTCGCGCCTGCCCGTGCGTACGACGGTGTCCTCGTCCCCCGCCCTGAGGTCGAGGCGCTTCACCGACGAGATAGAAGGTGCGATGTACTTCACCGTGAGCGAGGCCGTCGCCAACGCGCTCAAGCACGCGAAGGCCACCACCATAGAGGTACGCCTGACGCTGGCGGACGGCCGCCTGACCGCCGCCGTCGCCGACGACGGGAAGGGCTTCGACCCGTCGCACACGCCGCGCAGGGGGCTGGCGACGTTGTCGGACCGGCTGGACGCCCTCGGCGGCGGCCTCGGCATCGACACCGAGCAGGGGAAGGGGACACGGGTGAACGCGTGGGTGCCGGTCGATGAGTGACCCGATCCGCACGGTCGTCGCCGACGACCACTACCTGGTGCGCGAAGGCACCCGCCGGCTGCTGGAGATGTCGGGCGAGGTGACGGTCGTCGGCGCGGTGGGCAACGCCGACGAGCTGCTCGACGCCGTACGCCGGCTCGGCCCCGACGTCGTGATCACCGACATCCGGATGCCGGGAGGGGACTGGCGGCAGGGTTTCGAGGGCATCGACGCCGCCCACCGCATCCGCTCCGACCATCCGGGTGTCGGCGTGGTGGTGTTGTCGCAGTTCGCGGACGCGTTGTTCGCGTTCGAGCTGTTCAAGCACGGCACCGAGGGCTACGCCTATCTGCTCAAGGACCGGGTCGGGGACCTGGACGAGCTGCTCGGCGCGATCGGCGCGGTGGCCTCGGGCGGCTCGGTCATCGACCCGAAGGTGGTCGAGGGCCTGCTGGCCAGGCGCGACGTGCGCGGCCAGCGGGAGGAGCTGACCGACCGCGAGCGCGACGTGCTGCGCGAGATGGCGCACGGGCGCTCCAACTCGGCCATCGCGCGGGCCCTGCACCTGTCGATCTCGTCGGTGGAGAAGAACGTCAACGCCATCTTCACCAAACTCGGCCTGGAGAACAGCGGGGACGTGCACCGCAGGGTGGCCGCCGTGCTCGCCTACCTGGGGCCCGACCCGTCCTAGGACGCTCTTGGAGATCGACTCCGCGGCAGGCGAGCAGCCCCCGGCTTCATTCGCCGGGGTAGCGCACCCCGATCTCCTCGCGGACGGCGTCCATCGTGGTCATCACCGCGACCGACTGCTCATGGGTCATCAGCGGGCTCTCCATCTCGCCCTCGGCGATCAGCCGCTCAGCCTCCGCGGCCTGGTACTGCATGCCTCTGCCGGTCACCGGCTCGTCGAACCGTTCCAGCTCCTGCCCCGCCACGTTCTTCACGGTGACCGCCGCGGGGAAGTACCAGACCTCGTCGATCTCGATCCGGCCCTCGGTCCCGAGCACCACGGCGGTGTTGGGGCCTCTGGTCTCCATGGAGGAGTACGTCGTCGAGACGGCATCGTTGCGATGACGCATCACCGTCGCCACACAGACGTCGACGCCGGTGTCCCTCAGCGTGCCGCGTCCGGTGACCTCCGCGGGATCGCCGAGGATGTCGTGGGCGAAGGACACCGGGTAGACGCCGACGTCCAGCAGGCAGCCGCCGGCGAGGTCGAGGTTGTTGAGCCGGTGCGCGGGGTCGGACGGGAGCCGCTGCGTGTGGTCCGCGTGCAGCGAACGGACGTCGCCCACGAGGCCGCGTTCGATCACCGACCTCACGTACGCCATATGAGGGAGGAAGCGTGTCCACATGGCCTCCATGACGAGGAGCCCCTTGCTGCGACCGAGCTGGAACACGGCGCGGGCCTCGGCGGCGTTGACGGTGAACGCCTTCTCGACCAGCACATGTTTGCCGTTCTCGAGGGCGGCCGTCGCATTGGCGGCGTGGAAGTTGTGGGGGGTTGCCACGTAGACGATGTCGACGTCAGGGTCGGCCACGAGCTCGTCGTAGGAACCGTGGGCGTGCTCGATGCCCCACTTCCCGGCGAAGGCACGCGCGTTGTCCGCCGACCGCGACCCGACCGCGGCGACGCGATGGCCGTGTGCGACGAGGTCGCGGGTGAAGGCGTTGGCGATGCCCCCGGTTGCGAGGATGCCCCAGCCCACCTCGCCCTGGGACATGGGAGAAGGTCGTACGTCGGTCATCGGATACCTCCGAGGAAACCCCCGCCTTCAAACGGGGGAGGGATCGGACCCCTGCGGAGCAGGACAGGGGTAGCCGATTCGCCGCCAGGCGAACCGGCGTCAGAACGCCGCACGACATCGCACGGTTCGGTAGTGTGTTCGACGGTGGTGATGACCAAGCCACCGGACGAACGATCAGAAGCACCCTCGCCGCAGGGCTTGCGGAGAGGTGAAACGCCTGTGGAGCTGGTGTAAGACCTCAACGGGAGTTCCCTTTCCCGGGCGGGCGACCGGCGGTGAAGCAGGAAGGCCAGTCGGCGACGGCTGGAATCCCGGTCCTTCAGGGCCGGGAGGAGGTCAAGCGGTCTCTCTGTAGTCGAGGACGACCTGAAGGGCGTCCTGAGGCATTTCGTCCAGCATGTCGAAGGCGTCCGATGCGCTCTTGGCGGGGAAGACGTGAGTGACGAGGTCGTCCAGGGCGAGCTTGCCGTCATGCGCCAGTGACAGGACCGTGCGCGACATGCGCAGGTCGCTCCAGCGGTGCTGAAGGTGCGCCGCCACCCCCGAGATCTGCGAGCAGATGATGGCGACCCGGTTGTGGTGGAACTCCTCACCCAGCTTCAGGGCCGTCGCCGGCCCCTGGAAGAACCCGCCGGCGACCACACGGGAGTTGTAGCCGACGGTGCGGACGGCTTCCTGGAGCGCCTGGTACGCGCCGCTCATCTCGATCACGACGTCCGCTCCCCGGTTGTCGGTGGCGGCGCGAACCGCGGCGGCGACGTCGCCACTGGCCGGGTCCAGCGTTTCGTCGGCGCCGAGCCGCTCGGCGAGGGCGCGCCGCGTCGGAACCGGGTCGACGACCGTGACCCGCGCGCCGTTGAGGCGGGCCAGCTGGGCGACGATCTGGCCGGGTACGCCGGCTCCGAAAACGACCACCGACTCGCCGAGGTGGATGTCGGCGTCGAGGATCGCGTTGAAGGCGATCGCGCCGATCCGTCCGAAGACGCCCATCATCGGCTCGACACCGGGCAGGAGCCTCTGCCTGGCGTACTCGACCGGGCGCACGACCGTCGACCGGTGCCCCCACGATCCCCAGACGAGCTGGCCGACCAGGTCCTCGTCGCCCGTGGATCCGACCGCGGCCACCCGGCCGACCTCTTCGTAACCCCAGGCGTCGATCGGGTAGGACATGGTCGAGCTGCCCGGGACGAACAGCTTGCGTGCCGGGTCCCATTCACTGGCCAGGTAGGGGTTCGTGCCCCGGTAGGCCGTCAGCTCGGTGCCGGCGGAGATCCCGGAGTACGCCGTCTCCAGCAGGACCTCCCCGGGACCCGGTGACGGGTCCTCGACCTCGACCACGTCGACCGTGCCTGGCGAGGAGAAACGTACAAGGTGTCCCACGGGCTTTCAGCTCCTCTTCTGTGGGGGTTGATCGGCGACCAGGCGGAAGACGAGCGCCTGCTCGGGGTACAGCATGGGTCCCTGCAGCCCGACGGCCTGCAGCGCCCTGCCGGAGATGACGGGACCGTCGAGCCACCAGGAGGGCTTACCGCTGCGGGTGCGCACGAGGGCGCCGGTCGAGAGGGAGACAGGCTCGACGCGGTAGGACAGGTCAGGGTCCAGGGCCGGCAGTCTGATCCGGCCCGGCTGCGCGGCCGCGGACGTGTCGAGCGCCACGAAGGTGAAGAGCGCTCGCGTCCGGTCCTGGCTCACCACGCCGTGGGCCCAGTAGGCGTCGTCGGGGTAGTCGCAGTGCACCGCGGTGCCGCTGTGCAGCAGCTCGCGCTCCTGCTTGTACAGCGCCACCCACTCGCCGAGCTCCGCCAGCTCCTCGGGAGAGGCGGTGCGCAGGTCCCACTCGATGCCGAAGTGGCCGAACAGGGCCGTGGCCGCCCTGAAGGCCAGGGAGTGCGTGCGGTCGGTCGTGTGGGCGGTCGGGGCGCCGACGTGGCTGCCGACCATCTCGGCCGGCAGCACGAGGCCGGTCCACCGCTGGATCCTCTGCCGTTCCAGCGGGTCGATGCAGTCGCTCGCCCATACCCGGTCGGTGCGCTGGAGCACCTCGAGGTCGACCCGGCCTCCGCCGGAGGAGCACGACTCGATCTCGAGCTCGGGGTGCCGGCGGCGCAGCTCGTCCATCAGGGCGTACGCCGCCGAGGTCTGTGCGTGCACCTTCGCCTCACCGGTACGGCGGTCGCCGGCTTCGACCAGGTCGCGGTTGTGGTCCCATTTGATGTAGTCGATCCGGTACTCCGCGATGAGCGCGCTGATCGACTCGAGCACGTGGTCGAAGGCCTCGGGAATGGCGAGATTGAGCACGTGCTGGTGGCGGCCCGTGAGGGGGAGGCGTCCATCGCCCGGCGCCAGAATCCACTCGGGATGCGCGCGGGCGAGCTCCGAGTCGTCGTTGACCATCTCCGGCTCGAACCAGAGCCCGAACTGCATGCCCAGGCCGCGGACGGCCTCGACCAGGGGGTGGAGGCCCTTCGGCCAGATGGCGGGATCGACCTGCCAGTCACCGAGCCCCTTCCGGTCGTCACGGCGGCCGAGGAACCAGCCGTCGTCGAGGACGAAACGTTCGGCCCCCACCTTGCTGCCAAGCGTCGCCAGCTCGATCAGGGTGTCCACATCGTGGTCGAAGTAGACGGCTTCCCAGGTGTTCAGGACGACGGGCCTCGGTGAGGCCGGGTGGGCGGGCCGCGCCCGGAGATGCCGGTGGAAGGCGGCGGAGACCGCATCGAGCCCGTTGCCGTGGACGGCGTACAGCCAGGGGGTCGTGTAGGTGTCCCCAGGCTCGAGGGTCATCTCTCCAGGAAGGAGGACCTCGCCGCCGCCCAGAAGGCGTAGCCCGTTGAGGCCGAGCTCCGCGAACGTGACGTGGTTGCCGCTCCAGGCGGTGTGAACGGCCCACACCTCACCACGCCGGAAGCCGAAGTCGGTCGTTCCCGCCACGAGCAGGAAACTCGCGTCGGAGCCCGTGCGACCGCGGCGGCCCTCGCGTAGGTGTGTGCCGGCGTGGAAGGGATGCCGCTGAGGGGAGCGCTCTCGCAGGTGGCGCCCGGTGAAGTCGAGAATCTCCTGCGCCTCGGCGGGGACCGGCAGCGCCAGGCGCATGGCATCGACCGTGAAGGTCCCGCTCTCTGCGGTGTTGGTCAAGGCCGCCCGCAGGCGCGCGACTCCTTCGGCGGAGAGCTCGATGGTCGTCGTGAGGGCGAGCTGTACGGCCTCGTCGACCGCCCGGCTCACGAGCACCTGGCCCTGGTCCGGCCGGCCTGACAGCTCGTGCTCCGTGGCGAGGAACCGCGTGCTGAAAGCGGTCCCGTTCCGATGTCCCTCCAGGCCGGGGGTGCCCGTCCAGCCGGCCGACTGCTCGGGCAGCACGGCGGGGTGCCGGTGTTGTCCGGGCAGTCCGTCCGCTCCGAACTGCGCCTCGCTCAGGGTGGCGAGGAAACGTTCGTGGGCGGGGTCGTCGTCCAGCCGCGCCCCCCAGTGCAGAACTCGTGGCACGCCCGAGCTGACGTCGACCACGAGGCACGTGGCCGCGGCGGTCAGCGTGTGAACCCGGACGGACCCGGCCGTCGACAAACTCATGTGCGCTCCAGTTATAATTTCACAGCGAAACTATAGCTGGACAGCATGCCATACGGATCGCCGGTGGACGACCCCCTGTTCCGGGGCGGTCGGCCAAGCCCTCGGATCAGGAGAACCAATGCGCCCCGACCTGCCCGCCTCGTCGAGAGCGATTGCCATCGACGTCCTCGTGCACGGCGCCCAGTCCCGGGCCCAGCTCGCGAAGAAGACCGGTCTGTCGGCGCCCACGCTGACCCGCCTGGTGCGGCCGCTGCTCGATGCGGGTGTCCTGGTGGAGTCCGAGTCCGTGCGCACGACCGGCCGAGGGCGGTCGTCGGTCCTCCTCGATGTCGTCGCTGACGACCACCGGTACGTCGGCGTGAAGCTCACCAGGGAGTCGATCTACGCGGTGCTCACGAACCTCCGGGCCGAGGTGCTGGCCAGCGAGACGTTGCCCGAGCCGTCGCTGGACGTGCCGGACGTGGTGTCCTGCGTCGCCGGCGTCGTCTCCCGGATGGAGGACAGAGCCGGCCGGCCTGTGCGGGGCGTCGGCGTGACCGTGGGCGGCCGCGTGGACAAGGGCGAGACCGTGGCTGACTCGCCGTTCCTGGACTGGCACGAGGTGCCGTTCCGTACGTTGCTCGCCGAGCAGGTCGATGCCCCGTTGTTCCTGGCCAACGACGTGGTGGGCCTAACGATGGCGCAGCAGTGGTTCGGCTATGGGCGCACCTATCCGGACTTCGCCTTGCTGACGGTCGGCGCGGGTGTGGGGTACGGGCTCGTGATCAACCACGAACTCGTCCCGACCTTGGTCAGCCCGATCGGCCACCTGCCCGTCGATCCGCATGGGCCGCTGTGTCCCGCCGGCCATCGTGGCTGCATGACGGCCTTCGTGACCTCGGGGGCGATGGCCAACACCGTCTCCCTCGCGCACGGGCGGCTCACCACCTACGACGAGGTGCTCGAACTCGCCGAGGCCGGTGACCCGGCGGCCGCGCGCGTCGTCGCCGAGGCGGCACACGCCGTCGGCCGCGCGACGGCGGCCATCACCTCGCTGACCGGAGTCGACCGCATCATCCTCTCCGGAGAAGGTGTGCGGCTTGTCGAGATCGCCCCTGACAGTCTGCGCGCCGGCCGCGTCGAATACGCGGACGAGCAGGTCAGCGTGTTGGATCCGGTGATCAGGCCGATGGACTTCCTGGAGTGGGCTCGGGGAGCGGCAGTGGTTGCGATCAAGGCGAGCTTTCCCTGAGGTTGGACACACCCCCTCTTGACTTCATAATTTCGCGGTGAAATTATGTCGGCCCGGATCGCGTCCCATGTGACATAACAGGGCACGTTCACCGAGAGGCTCACGCATGCACATCCCACCCCTGAAGATTCTGGCCGCCGCCGCGGCGTGCCTTCTGGCGGCCGCGTGCACCGGAGGGGTTTCCCCCTCTTCCGAGAACAACGACTCCAAGTCGCTCAAATACCTCATCGAGGAGCCGGAGGACGCGGAAGCTCTGAAGGCTCTCAAGGAGGACATCGCTGGCTTCGAAAAGAAGTCGGGCATCGACGTGAAGGTCACCACGTTGCCCTTCGACAACATGCGCACGGTCCTGCAGACCCAGCTCCGTTCCGGCGAAGGACCCGACGTGTTCAGCTGGGGCTCAGGTCCGAGCTTCGGCGGGGCGCTCGTCAAGGCCGGCCTGGTGCAGGACCTGACCGCCGCCTACGACAAGTACGGCTGGAAGACCTTCGACTTCGCCAAGGAGCGAGTCACCTACGACGGGAAGGTCTACGGGATCCCGGGTGAGCTCGAAACCATCGGTCTCTTCTACAACAAGAAGATCTTCGCCGACCTCGGGCTCGCCCAGCCGCGGAACCTGGCCGACCTCAAGAAGGCCGCGGAGAAGATCCGCGCGGCCGGCAAGGTGCCGATGGCCGTCGGCGACAAGGAAGCGTGGGAGGGCGGACACCTCCTCAGCATGGCCCTTTCCAGCGCGATCGGCGGCGACGGGATGGAGGCGCTGTTCAGCGGTAAGAAGTCCTGGGACTCCCCGGAGGTCACAGCGGCGCTGCAACTGTGGGCGGACTTCAATAAGGCGGGCTATCTTCCCAAGTCGCCCACCTCGGTGGACTACGACACCTCGACCGCGATGTTCTTCTCCGGTGAAGCCGCCATGATCCCGACCGGCAGCTGGCTGGTCGGCGAGATCGACGACCAGGCGAAATTCGAGGTCGGGTACATCCCCTTCCCCGCGCCCGATGGCCCCGGGATCTTCACCGGCGGCCTGGGCTCGGGGCCATGGATCTCGGCGACCGCGTCGAACAAGGAAGCCGCGGAGAAGTTCCTCAACTTCCTCCAGTCCGAGGAACACGGCCGCTGGACGGTCGAGAACCTGCACACGATCCCCCCGAGGCCCATGGACACCGCCGACCTCGACGTCTCGCCCCTGCTGACCCAGGTGCTGAAGGACACCGCCAAGGTGGGCGCAGGCGGCGACTTCGGCCACAACATCGACGTGATGGTCTCCGACACTCTCAGCGAGGCGATGTACGACGGCGTGCAGGCGGTCCTCACCGGTCAGCAGAGCGCTGAGGAAGTCGCCGCGAGTCTCAAGGCAGCGGCAGAGCAGTGACCACAGGCGCTTCGACCAAGGCGACAGCTCCAGCACCGACCACGACGCCGGAACGGGGGACGCCGGCCCGTCGCCGCCTGCGCTGGCGAACCATCAAGGCGGACACTCCCCGCGTCACCCGCAGGGCTCAGGCGCGGCTGGGTGTCTTCATGGTGGCTCCGCTGGTCGCCATGGTGGCAGTCTTCCTGCTGCTGCCCATGGCGAGTGCGATCTACTACGTCTTCGTCGACTTCAACGGTTTCGACCCCACCCCGCCATGGATCGGGTTGACCAACTTCACCGAACTGGCGCAGGACCCGGACGTATGGGCCGCGTTCAAGAACAACGTCATCTGGATCGTCATCGGCACGTCCTCTCCCATCGTGTTCGGGCTGGGCCTCGCCGTGCTGGTATGGAACGTCCGGCGAGCGAGCGTGCTCTACCGGATCGCGTTCTTCCTGCCGTTCGTGCTGCCACAGGTGGCCGTCGGTGTCGTCTGGGGCTGGATCTACGAACCCTCGCGAGGCTGGCTCAACCGCGTCCTCGAGACGGTGGGGCTGGGCTCACTCGCCAAGGGGTGGCTCGGCGACCCGGACACCGCGCTGTACGCCGTACTCGGCACCGCGATCTGGGCCACCGTCGGCTTCGTCTTCATCATCTTCCTGTCGGCGCTGCGGAACGTCGACATCGACCTCGTCGACGCCGCCCGCCTTGACGGGGCAAACGGCTTCCAGCGGCTGCGCCACATCATTCTTCCGCAGATCATGCCGGTGTTCCTCATGGTCACCACCATCACGCTTCTGGGTGGTTTCAGCGTCTTCGACATCATCTTCGTCATGACCGGCGGCGGCCCGGCCGGTGCCACGGAGGTGCTCGGGACCTACGCCTACAGCAGCGCGTTCCAGCTCAACCGGATCTCCTACGGCACCACGCTCGCGCTGGTCATCACGGTGATATCCATCCCGTTCGCCGTCTGGATGAACCGGCTGCAACGCAAGCTCTCACTGCAAGGAATGGGCGCATGAGCCACCGAAGCGCTGGATCCAGCACGCGCGGTCGCCTCCTGCTGACCGGCAAGCACCTTGTCCTGCTCGGCCTGTCCGCGCTGATGCTCTTCCCCCTGGTGCTGACGGTCTCCACGGCGCTGAAGACCGGCAACGACGTGAAGGTGAACCCCTTCGGCCTGTTCTCGTCGTTCTCCACCGAGAACGTCGAGAAGGCCTGGACGGTCGGGGACTTCGGCAGCTACGTGGTCAACAGCTTCCTGCTGTCGGTGCCGAGCACGCTCCTCGTCGTGGTGCTCTCGACGATGGCCGGGTACGCGTTCGCGCGACTGCCGTTCCCAGGGCGAAGCCTCCTGTTCTACCTGGTGGTCCTGGGCCTGCTCGTGCCGTTCTTCACCTACATGATCCCGCTGTACTTCCAGCTCCGCAGCATGGGACTGCTGGACAGCCTGCTCGGGGTCAACCTGGTGCTGGCCAGCACGGGCCTGTCCTTCGGCACGTTCTTCATGCGCGCGTTCTTCTCCGACCTCCCCGTCGAGTTGGACCAGGCCGCCCGCATGGACGGTGCCTCCGAGTGGCAGATCTTCCTGAAGGTGATTCTCCCCCTGGTCAGTTCGGGGATCGGCGCACTCGCCGTGTTCACTTTCCTGCAGAACTGGAACAACTTCCTGGTGCCGCTGCTCTACATCCCCAGCGGTGAGTACCGGCCGCTGACGACGGGCCTGTACCTCTTCCTCGGGGGCCGCTCCATCGACATCGGGCCGCTGGCGGCGGGCACGTTGATCACCATCCTGCCCGTCGTGGTGCTCTTCGTGGCGATGCAGAAGCAGGTCACCCAGGGCTTCCTGTCCGGGGCCATCAAGGGCTGACCCGGCCTCTCCTCATTCCTTCGAGTTAGGACGCAACGTGCACGACGTACTCGACCCGCGCGACCTCGTGCCCGACGAGGCCGAGCAGCTTGCCCTCAGCGGATACCAGGTCGGTGGCCTGCGGGCCGCTGCCCGCGAAGCGGCGGCCGAGGGCGACCTCGCCGGGCTGGCCGAGGTACGGACGCGGTTGGCGGAGCTCGAACGGGATCCCGGCTGGGACTTCGAGGAGCCGGAGGACGACCGCGTGCTGCTGGAGCACGCCGCCACGGTCTCGCCGGTCGAAGCCGCACGGGAGCTCCTGCCGGAGCGGATCCGAGGCGCCTGGCTGGGACGCGTGGTGGGCAACACGCTCGGCAAGCCGGTGGAAGGCCTGACCCGCGCCGAGATCGCGGCCTACCTGCGCGCCGCGGGGCAGTCGCCGCAGACCGGGTACCTCCCCCTGCTGGACCCGTTGCCCGAAGGAGTCGGCGCGTTGCATCCATCCGCGCAGGTCGCGGCGGCCGGTCGCTTCGCCGACGTGCCCCGCGACGACGACATCGACTGGACGATTCTGGCCCTGCACGTCCTGGAGACTCACGGAGTCGGCTTCACCACCGAGCAGATCGCGGCCACGTGGCTGGACAGGGTGCCGTTCACGCAGACCTACACCGCCGAGCGGGCGGCGTACCGCAACCTGATCGGTGGTCTGCGCCCGCCCGCCACCGCGACCATCGACAACCCGTACCGGGAGTGGATCGGGGCGCTCATCCGAGGCGATGCCTTCGGCTACGTGTCGCCGGGCGATCCCGCGGGCGCGGCTCGCCTGGCGCTCGTGGACGCCCGGCTGAGCCACACGGCCAACGGCAAGTACGGCGAGATGTGGGCGGCCGCGCTCGTCGCCGCGGCGCTCGCCGCCGACAGCGTCCAGCAGGCTCTTCGCCACGCACTGTCTGTGGTGCCGCCTCGGTCCAGACTCCGTTCCGCCCTCGCCCATGTGCTGTCGCTGCGCGAGCGGGGTGCCGGGCGAGTGGAGGCGCTCGACTGGGTGGACGAGGCGCTGGGCGACTACCCGTGGGTGCACACGGTCAACAACGCGGCGCTCATCTCGATCGGCCTGCTGTGGGGCGGGCACTTCATGGACGCGGTCGGCCTCACCATCTCGGGCGGCCGTGACACCGACTCCAATGCCGCGACGGTCGGCAGCGTCTATGGTGCCCTGCACGGGCGGGACGGCATCCCGCCGGAGCTGGTCGGGACCACGCATGTGCATGTCCGGAGCGCCGTACGCGACTTCGACCGCATCACTGTCGCCGAGTTGGCCGCCCGGACCACGCGGCTCGCGGGCACCTTCGCGCCACCGTGAGAGCCGGATCGCCCGGAGCCCGCGGGCGAGCGAGCGATGAGGACGGGCTCCGCGCTCAGCCTTCGCCGCCGCGGGCGTCGTACACGTTTTGGCGCAGGGCGGTGGCCACCGGTTCGACCGGCTCCGCGAGTTGCTCGATCCGTTGCCTGCCGTGGCGGCGCTGCTCCCGCTCCGGCGGCATCATCTTCAGCTTGGCCGCCGCCGCGAGGGCCGCGAGGATCCGTACGTCCTGATCGAGGCGGTTCACGGACCGGCCGCCGGTCGCGGCCCTGCTGACCCGCTCGGCGAGCCTGCGCGACAGGTACGGCCGGCGCAGTGTGATCCGCTCGACGGGGAACAGCAGCACCCGCCGCCGCTCCACCCGGATGAGCCGGGCGGCCACCAGCTCGTCGCGTACGAGCCGGAAGGCGTTCGCGCGGTCCTTGCCGATCCAGTGCCGCCACGACCGGGGCGGGGAGCTCGAGATCTGCTCCCAGACCGCCGCCTGCAGCGGGCCGGGATCGACGGGCGCGACGACCGCCCGCGCCTTGCCCGCGTCGTCCGTCAGGTTGCCGGCCACCAGCAGCTCGGCCAGCGCCGCCGCGCGCAGCAGGTAGCGCAGCTCGCTACGGTTGGCCAGCCGTTCCCTGCGCAGGTCGAAGGCGAGCAGGAACGCCGCTTGGGGCAGGGACTCATCCCGCTTCACCGCTATCTCCGTCTTCATCCGCCTGTTCCTTGCCCTCCTGGTCGTCCTCCCTGGCCTTCCTCGGGCGTCCGCGGGGCCGCATCCGGCCCACGCCGTCAGGCAGGCGCCCGGCCTCCGACAGAGCCCTGCGCAGCAGGAACTCGATCTGCGAGTTGGTGCTGCGCAGTTCGTCGGAGGCCCACCTGGCCAGCGCGTCGTGGACCACGGGGTCGAGCCGCAGGAGGATCTTCTTCCGTTCCACGACGATTACTGGTAGAGCGTTCCGGCGTTCACGATCGGCTGTGTGTCCCGATCGCCGACCAGCACCACGAGCAGGTTGCTGACCATGGCGGCCTTGCGCTCCTCGTCCAGGTCGACCACGTCGTGCTCGGCGAGCTGGGCCAGCGCCGTCTCCACCATGCCGACCGCGCCTTCGACGATCCGCTGACGGGCCGCGACCACCGCGCCGGCCTGCTGGCGCCGCAGCATCGCGTGGGCGATCTCGGGCGCGTAGGCCAGGTGGATGATGCGGGACTCGATGACCTTCACCCCGGCCGCGGCCACCCGGATCGCAATCTCCGCGGACAACTTCTCGTTGATCTCCTCGGCGTTGTCGCGCAGGGACAGCCGCGGCTCACCGTGCGAGTCGTAGGGGTAGGCGCCCGCGATGTGGCGCACCGCCGTCTCCGTCTGGATGGCGACGAACTCCACGAAGTCGTCCACCTCGAACACCGCCTGCGCCGTGTCCTCCACCTGCCACACCACCACGGTCGCGATCTGGATGGGGCTGCCGTCGGCGTCGTTGACCTTTGTCACGTCCGTCTCGTGGTTGCGGATCCTGGTGGACACCCGCCGCCGCAGGGTGATCGGGTTGACCCACTGCAGGCCGGGCGTGCGCAGGGTGCCGACGTAGCGGCCGAGCAGCTGCACGACCCTGGCCTCGCCGGGCGCCACCGCGGTCAGCCCGAAGAACAGCACGATGCCGCCGAGCAGCACCAGGACGGACAGCGCGAGCAGCCACACGCCGCTCTGCCCGGCCCCTGAGGCCAGCATGGCGATCGCGACGACGAGCAGCGCGGCGCCGGCGAGCGTGACCAGCGTGGCCACGCCGAGCATCATGAACCCGCCGGCCGCCCGCACCGGGCGCTCGTGCGTCCGCGGCGCCGGCATGTCGACGACCGCTCCTTCCACCGCGACCCCGCTTGATGTCTCGCTCATGGCCGTCTCCTTCTCGCCGATTTCACGTTGCTATCTAAGTGATATCACTTTTTCGGCAAAAGGGGGAGAGGGAATGCCGGTGCAACCTCCGGAGGCGGTGGGTCAGCCGAAGACGGCGGGCGGGGGGACGGGCGCCAGGACGGGGTCGCCGTCGTTGATGGGGGCGGCTCCGGCGATGAAGTTGCCCAGGGCCTCGCCGTGCACGCATCGCGCCTGGGTCAGGCCCCCCGCCGCCCTGCGGCTCAGCAGGTCGATGGGGAGGCCGGTGCGGGAGGCGGCCACGATGAGGTTGCCGAAGCGGCGACCGCGCATGACCCCCGGCTCGGCCAACAGGGCCACGTGGCCGAAGGTGCCCGTCACGGTCGCGAGCAGGCGCCGGGCGAAGGCCAGCCCCTTGCCGTCGGCCAGGTTGATCAGCAGGGTGCCCGACGGGCGCAGGACGCGCGCGAGGTCGCCCATGTACTCGGCCGTGGCCAGTTCGACGGGCATCGTCGCCCCGGTGAAGGCGTCGAGCACCACCAGGTCGGCCGAAGCGTCCCAGATCTTGGCGGTGCCCTCGCGGCCTCCGTCCACGATGACCTTGAGCTTGGGGACGGAGCGGAGGTTCAGCTGCTCGCGTACGAGGTTGACCAGCAGGCCGTCGGGTTCGATCACGATGTGGCGGGAGCCGGGGCGGGTGGCGGCGACGTAACGGGGGATCGTGCAGGCGCCGCCGCCCACGTGCAGGCAGCTCAGCGGCCCTTCCTCCACGAGGTCGATCACGTCCGCCATGAGCCGGACATACTCGAATTCCAGAAATGTCGGGTCTTGTAGATCGACGTACGACTGAGGTACGCCATCCTTGGACAGCACCCAGCCGTCCTGCCTGTCCAGATCCCGGAGGAGTTCGACCTCGCCGAACGTCACCGGGTAAAGGCCGGGCATCGGTTCCCGCTGTCCACGTGCCACGCTGATCCCTCCTGGGAGAACCGTATGCGACGTCGAAGACTGATGGTGCTCTTTATCGCTTTCGTCGCGATACTGGGCGCGGGCGCGTTCGCCGTGGTGGTGTCGAACCGCGTGCGGGGGAGCGCCTCCGAGACGGCGGCGGCGTACTTCGCGGCGTGGCGCGAGGGCGACGTCTCCGGCATGGCCCGCCTGGTGCACCGGCCGCCCTCCGACTTCTCCCAGCGGCACCGCGCGCTGACGGAGCAGCTGCACGTCGAGTCCGTCCGGCTCGCTCCCGGCCGGATGAGGAACACGGGCGACGGGGGCGCCGAAGTGCCCTTCTCGGGGGAGCGGCAGCTCGCCGAGCTCGGGCCGTGGCCGTGGGCCGGCATGTTACGGCTCGGCGTACGCGAGCGGGCCTGGAAGGTGTTGTGGTCCCCCGAGACGCTGCACCCGCTGCTCAAGGACGGAGGCACGCTGGAGCTGCGCGAGATCGAGGCGCCGGCGACCGAGCCGGTCACCAGGGAGGGCCACCCGATCCCCAACGACAGCTACGCGGAGGCGTACCTCGATCCCCTCGCGACCGAGTTCGAGTCCGCCGGCCACGGCTGGGAGCTGGTGTCGAAGGTGCCGGGCCGGCCCGCCACGCGGGTGCTGACCCGCGCACCCGAGGCGAGCGTCGTGCGCACCACCCTGTCGCGCGCGGTCCAGGCGGCGGCCGCGCGGGCTCTGGACGGGGTGGACGACTCGGCCGTGATCGTCATCCGGCCGAGCACCGGCGAGATCCTGGCGCTGGCCGACCGCCTCGGCGCGAACTACAGCGCCGTACGCGACGTCTTCCCGCCGGGCTCGATCTTCAAGACGATCACCGCCGCCGCGCTGCTCGCGTCGGGGCTCGACCCGTCGGCCCAGGTCGGGTGCCCCGGCACGTACACCATCCCGTTCCATCGCGTCTTCCGCAACGACGGGCAGGTGGACCGCGGCGTCGTCAGCTTCACCGACGCGTTCGCCCACTCCTGCAACACGACCTTCGTGGAGCAGGCCACCACGAGGATCGACGCCGAAACGCTGCGTGAGACCGCCGACGCGTGGGGGTTCGGCCGGAGCATCGCGACCGGCGTCGGCGGGACCTGCGGCACCATGCCCGGCACCGACGACCTCGACATGCTGGGCGCGGACGCGATCGGCCAGGGGGAGGTGGTCGCCACTCCGCTGTGCATGGCCGCGGTGGCCGCCGCCGTGCAGAGCGGCGTCTGGCGCTCACCCAGGTTGCTGACGAAGGAGCAGGTGCGCCGTATCGACGGCCCGCCGCACGAGGACGTGCCCATGGACCAGGCGGTCGTGAGCGCGCTGCGCGACATGATGGCCGCCGTGGTCGACCACGGCACGGCAGGCGACGCAGGGCTGCCCGAGGGCGTCGCGGGCAAGACGGGCACGGCCGAGGCGCAGGACGGCGAGGGCTCGCACGGGTGGTTCATCGGCTACCGCGACGACCTCGCCTTCTGCGTGTTCGTGCGGCACGGGGGATCGGGGCGCCGGGCGGCCGTGCCCATCGCGGCGCGTTTCCTGCGCGGCTTGTGACCCCGGTGAGCCCCGCGATGAGAGGTCCGTCACATGGGACGGAACCGTAACCTACGCTACCGTAGGTTGCATGACGACCCTCACCGTCAAGCCACGGCTGCGGGGCTGGTTGCACACTGGAGCACTGCCCGTCACGCTGGTCGCGGGGTTCGTGCTCGTGGCGCTCGGCCCGACCCTGCAGGCACGTCTGGCCTCCGCGATCTACGCGATCACCTCGGCCCTGTTGTTCGGCATCTCGGCCACCTATCACCGCAGCACCCTGGGGCCCCGCCTGGCGGAGTTCCTGCGCAGGTTCGACCATGCCAACATCTATCTGATCATCGCCGGCACCTACACGCCCTTCGCCCTGCTGGCGCTGGACGGAGCGGCCAGGATCGCGGTGCTCTCCGTCATCTGGGGCGGCGCGCTGGCCGGCGTGTTGTTCCGGGTGTTCTGGATGAACGCCCCGCGCTGGCTCTACACGGTCCTCTACCTGGCGCTGGGCTGGACCGCCGTCTTCGTGATGCCCCAGTTGCTGCAGGGCGCGGGTGTCGCCGCCGTCGTGCTGGTGGCCGTCGGGGGCGTGTTCTACTCGGCGGGAGCGATCGTCTACGGCCTGCGCCGGCCCGATCCCGCGCCCCGCTGGTTCGGCTTCCACGAGGTCTTCCACGCCTTCACCATCGCGGCCTACCTGGTGCAGTACATCGCGGTCTCGATCGTGGTCTACTCGCACGGGTGAATCGTCTCCAGGTCACTGATATTTGACCCGGTGCTGGTCTGTTTTCGGGTGGTTCACGGAAAACAGACCAGCATGGGGGATATCGCAAGTTCATGGTGGATGCTGCTGGTGCGCGGCCTCGCCGCCATCGTCTTCGGCTTCCTCGCGCTCATCTGGCCAGGCATCACGCTGCTCGTGCTGGTGATCTTTTTCGCCGCGTACGCCCTGGTGAACGGGGTGTTCGCCCTGTTGTCCAGCATCCGCCACGGCGCCAGTTCGCGGGTGTGGCTCATCGCCTCCGGCATCATCGCGATCATCGCCGGGGTTCTCGCGTTCGCCTGGCCCGGGATCACCTCCTTCGCCCTGCTCTACGTCGTGGCCTTCTGGGCCATCTTCTCCGGCGTCGCCGAGATCGTCGCCGGCGTCCAGCTGCGCAAGGACATCGACAACGAGTGGATGCTCATCGTCGGCGGCGCCCTGTCGGTGATCTTCGGTGTCCTGCTGCTCATCTGGCCGGGAGCGGGCCTGCTCAGCCTGGTCTGGCTTCTTGGCGTCTTCGCCATCCTGTACGGCATCGTCGAGATCGCCCTGGCGCTCCGCGTGAAGAACTTCACTTCTCGCCCTAGTGTGCCGTAAATTTTGCATATGAGAAGGCGTTCCGCGAAAAGGAACGTACGACCCTATGTGGAGGCGCCATGGACGTGCACACCCGCCTTGCCCACCACCTGCTCGTCGACGGCTACCGCCTGGTGCTCGACCTGGAGCTCAGCCGTGGCTCCTGGCTCGTCGACGCCCGCGACGGCCGCCGCTACCTCGACTTCTACACCTTCTTCGCCTCGGCCCCCCTCGGCGTGAACCCACCCTTCGACGCCGACTTCACCCAGCTTCTCGGCCAGGTCGCCCGCAACAAGCCGGCCAACCCCGACATCTACACCGAGCACCTCGCCGACTTCGTCGACACCTTCACCCGCGTGCTCGGCGACCCCGCGCTCCCGCACCTGTTCTTCGTCGAGGGCGGCGCCCTCGCCGTCGAGAACGCGCTCAAGACCGCCTTCGACTGGAAGAGCCGCCGCAACGAGGCCGCGGGCCGCTCACGCGACCTCGGCACCAAGGTCCTGCACCTGACGAAGGCCTTCCACGGCCGCAGCGGCTACACCCTCAGCCTCACCAACACCGAGCCGGGCAAGACCGACCGGTTCCCCATGTACGACTGGCCGCGCATCGACGTGCCCGCGATCCACTTCGGCGACGTCGAGGCGGCCGAGCAGCGCGCCCTCGCGCAGGCCAGGGAGGCGTTCGAACGCCACCCCCACGACATCGCCTGCTTCATCGCCGAACCCATCCAGGGCGAGGGCGGCGACAACCACATGCGGCCGGAGTTCCTCCAGGCCATGCAGCACCTGTGCCACGAGTACGACGCCCTGTTCGTCCTCGACGAGGTGCAGACCGGCGGCGGGACGACCGGGACGCCGTGGGCCTACCAGCAGCTCGGGCTGGAGCCCGACGTGGTGGCGTTCGCCAAGAAGGTGCAGGTCGGCGGGATCATGGCCGGTCGCAGGGTGGACCTGGTGCCGGACAACGTGTTCCAGGTGAGCGGCCGCATCAACTCCACGTGGGGCGGCGGCCTGGTGGACATGGTGCGCAGCAGGGGCATCCTCGAGATCATCGAGCGCGATGGCCTGATCCAGCGCGCCGCGACCCTCGGCACCGTGCTGCTCGAACGCCTCACCAAGCTGGAGGCCGAGCGTCCCGAGTCGGTGGCGAACGTCCGCGGCCGGGGCCTCATGTGCGCGTTCGACCTGCCCGACAGGGCCGCCCGCGACGCCCTGGTGGCCCGGCTCAGGGAGGACCAGGGGGTGCTGGTGCTGCCGTGCGGCCCCCGGTCCGTACGCCTGCGGCCGGCGCTGAACATCCTGGAGAGCGACATCGACCACGGCATGGCGGCCCTGTCCGAGGCGCTCTGAGCGGCGTCACTGCGTGACGCTGGTGGCGGTGCGGCGCGGTCCGAAGTAGCGCCAGAAGAAGTTGATCAGCACGTTGACCCGGTTGCGCCCGCCCAGCAGGTACGCCACGTGCACGAAGATCCACACCAGCCAGGCGGGCAACCCGCGCATGGTCATCCCGTTGGGGAGCTGCAACACCGCCTCGGCCTTGCCGACGGTGGCCATGATGCCCGGGTCGCGGTAGGAGAAGCGCCGCAGCGGCCTGCCGTGCGCGGCGGCCAGGATCTGCCGGCCCACGTGCTTGCCCATCTGGATCGCGGGCTGGGCGAGCTGGGGCAGCGGGTCCGGCTGTCCCGACAGGTCGCCGGCCACGAAGATCTCAGGATGGTCGCGTACGTTCAGCGCCTCCGTCAGCGTCACCCGGCCTCCCTTGCCCTGCGGCAGGCCCCAGTCGGACACCTGCTTGGGCGCGGCCACGCCGAGCGCCCACACGGTCACGTCGCTCGGCAGCCGGGTGCCGTCCTCCAGCACCACCGCGTCCGGTTCGACGGACGCCACGGTCGCCCCCAGCCGCAGGTGCACCCCGCGTCTGCGCAGCGCCTCGGCCGCCGCGTCCCGCAGCCGCGGCTTGTACGGCGACAACACGAAGTCGAACCGCTCGACGAGCGTCACGCTGGTCTGTTCGGGGCGGACCTCGGGGTGCGTCAGCGGCGTCGTGTGCCGGCGCAGCTCGGCCAGCGTGCCCGCCATCTCGACGCCGGTCGCGCCCGCGCCCACCACCACGACGTGCGTGCTCTTCCGCCGGCCCGCCGCGGTGTCCTCAAGGTAGTGCTGGAGCCGCCGGCGCAGCGCCGCCGCGTCGCCGAGCGAGTAGATAGGCAGGGCGTTCTCCGGCGCGCCCGGCACGTTCAGCCAGTTGGTGGTGACGCCCGTGGCGAGCACGAGGTAGTCGTAGTCGAGGCCGCTGCCGTCCTCGAACTCCACCCGCCGCTCCGCGGGCAGCACCTTGCTCACCGCCGCCCGGCGGGCCCGCACGTTCGGCCACCTGGCCGCGAAGGTCCTGATCGGGTAGGAGACGTCGGCCGTGCCCATCCCCGCCGTGGCCACCTGGTAGAGCAGCGGCTGGAAGGTCGAGTAGGGGTTGCGGTCGACGAGCGTCACCAGGGCGCCGCCCTTGGCCAGTTCCCGGGTCGCGTTCAGGCCGGCGAAGCCGGCTCCTACGACGATGACTCGTGGTCTTCGTGCCATGTCAGGTCCTTTCCCCCGCGAACGGCGTCATGCATGCCTATGGCACTGACAGCGGCTTTTAAACCATCGCGGGAGAACCCGGGTGCTCCGCCCAGGTCGCGCCGGGCGGTCCCCGCCACGGTCCGGCCCGTTCAGGCGGCGTGAGGGGACCGCCCACCGGTGAACCCGATCCGGTGGGCGTTCCCGGGCGGGCGGCTATTTCTGGCGTGACTGCCACAACCCGATGGCGGTGACCCGTGAGCTCACGCCGAGCTTGGCGTAGATGCGGTTGACGTGGTTCTTCACCGTTTTCTCGCTGAGGAACAGGCGCTGCGCGATCTGGCCGTTGGACTGGCCAGTGGCGATCAGGTCCATGACCTCGGCTTCGCGTTTGCTCAGGGACATGAACACGCTATCGAACGCTGCGTCGTCGACTCTCATCCGGCCTCCGGGGGCGCGCAGACGGTCAGATCGCCGAGGGCCCCCGTGCTTCCGGCGTTAGCGGTAGACAGCGAGCATAACTCGCATTGTCAGGATTTGGGGGCGTTGTTGGGAGAAAACGCCAACGGCCGGTCCCGGAGGACCGGCCGTTGGGCGAAGGGTGAGTGAAGGGACTTGAACCCTCGACATCCAGGACCACAACCTGGCGCTCTGCCAACTGAGCTACACCCACCATGGCCACCGCTGTGTGGAGGCACAGGAAAAGTGTAGCGTCGTTCGGGAGTCTTTACGCCACTCGTTTAGTCGCCGACACGCTCGGCGAGCGATCTGGCGGTGGCGGAGTCGGGCCCGGGCTGGGCCACGAAGATCGCCGCGCGATAGTAACGCAGCTCCCTGATGCTCTCCGTGATGTCCGCCAGAGCACGGTGTCCGCCCTGCTTTTCGGGGGCGGCGAAGTAGACCCGTGGATACCAGCGGCGCACCAGTTCCTTGATCGACGAAACGTCGATCATCCGATAGTGCAGAAAGGCGTCGACCCCGGGCATGTCGCGCGCGATGAACGTGCGGTCGGTGCCGATCGAGTTGCCGCACAGCGGCGCCTTCTTCGGCTCGGGCACGTGACGGCGGATGTAGTCGAGCACCAGCGACTCGGCCTCTGCCAGCGTCACCCCGCCCGGCAGCTCGGGCAGCAGCCCCGAGGCGGTGTGCATCTCGCGCACGACCTGCGACATCTGCTCCAGCGACTCGGCCGGCGGCTTGATGACCACGTCGACACCTTCGTCAAGCTGCCGGAGCTCGCTGTCGGTGATGACACACGCCACCTCGACGAGCGCGTCGCGCCCGAGGTCGAGCCCGGTCATCTCGCAGTCGATCCAGACCAGCACGTCACTCATTCGATCTCCTCGCACAGCGGCTCGGAGCGATCCGCCCGCTTGTCACCCCACCAGACTAGTGCCACAGGTCACGCGGGTTTGAGCGAGCCGACGACCTCACTCACCACATCGGTGCCCAGATTGTCGGGAACGGAGACGTAGACGATGGCCGGCCGCTGGCCCTGGCCGCGGTCCATGAGCACGATAGCGCCGTTCTCCTTCTTCCACTTGTAGTCCTTCTCCTCCGAGATCTTGCTGAAGTCGAGCTCGAAGCGCAGGATCCACGCGTCACGGTCGCCGATCTTCGTCGCCTCGTCCTCGACGATCTTGCTCTCGTGCGGGAGCTGATAGTACCTGCCGAACGTCATGAAGACGGCCTTGGCCGTGTCGCCCAGGCCGGAGGTGCCGGCGTAGGGGTAGATCGGGTTCAGCACGCCCGCGAACACGTTGCCGATCCAGTCGCCGTCGCCCTCATAGTTCTCGTGCGAGGTCTTCTGCACCCCGCTCGACCACTTCTGCTGGGTGGGGTCGGGGCCGTTGACGGAGTTGGCCTCGGGCACCGTCCAGTCGTCGGGCACCTCGAAGGAGACCCCGGACTGCGGGTCGGTGACGCGGCCGCTCACCGGCTGCGGCAGCTCGGCCGGGCCCTGGCTGGGCGGCGGCTGATTGGAGGGAGGCTCGTTGCTGGGCGGCTGCGGCTGGAACGTGTCCGTCGGCGACGGGCCCGCCAGAGGCTCGGTGTCGTTGTCGCCGACGAAGACGACACCGGCGACGACGATCAGCGCCACCACCACGAACGCCGCCAGTCCGCCGAACACCCACGGCATCGGGTTGCCCCGCTTGGGCGGCGGGCCGTAGCCGGGCCCCGGCAGCGGGACACCGTCCCACTGGTGCGTGGACGGCGCGGGCTGGCCGTAGGCCGACTGGCCGTAGGTCGGCTGCCCGTACTGCAGCGTGGGGTTGGCCGGTGTCACCGGCCACTCGGAGCTCGAAGGCGACTGCGGGCCGGAGTCGGGCGGCGGCGCCCCCGAAGCGGATGATCGCGGTCCTGAACCGTACGGCTGCGGCCCGGAGGACGGTTGCGGTCCCGAGGACGACTGGGGTCCGGAACCGTGCGGCTCGAAACCGGGACGGTCCGGCTGGGGCCCGGCGACCGGCTGCTGGGAGGCGCCGGCAGGTGGCTCCTGCGCGTGGGTGGCGTCGGTCCACTGGCTGCCGTCCCACCAGCGGAGCCGGGGCTCTCCATAAGGGTCGGGGTACCAGCCCGCGGGGGTCTGCGTGGTCATGTTCGTCAGATTAGTCCTCTCTCGCGGGAAGCCGGGCTTCCCGATGCGGGAGGCGGCCGTACGTGGGGAAGGATCGGGCACCGCGCTCAGCACCGGTAGGTGAAGCTCGCCTTGTCCGTACGCACGGGGCCCGGCGTGAGCACGCGCAGCGTCGCCGTGGCCTTGACCGTGCTCCTGCCCTGCAGTTTCCAGCGCAGCGGCAGCGTGTACGACGTGCGATCGGCCTCGGTGCGCAGCGTCCCCTCGATGACCTCGTCGTCCAGGCTCTTACGCCATTCGTAGGCGATCACCCCGGGCGCCCCGTTGGTGACCACCCTGCCGGTGATCAGGACTGAGCTGTCGCAGCCCTGGGTCTTCTTCGGCGCCGTGACGCCGACCGACACGACCGCCAGGCCGGGACCCGAGCCCAGGTTGTACCAGGCCAGGATCGCCCCCGCCATGACGGCCGCGAACACCGCGGTGGACAGGATCGTACGCCGCCGCCGTGCCCGGGAGTCCTTGTCCGCCCGCGCGGGTTCGCCGCGCCCGTCCCGCCAGATCCGCTGGGCCGTGGTCTGCGGGCGCTGCGGCTCCGTACCGACTCCAGGCCCGAAGTGCACAGCCTCAGGGGGACGGCCAGGAACGTGCAGCAGCGTCACGATGTCGCCCTCGTCCTGCGGCACGGCCGGCGCCTGCGCGTAGGCGGGCGGCTGGGCGAACGCCGACCTGCCACGGGCCGCCCTGGCCAGCGCGTCCCTGCTGATCGTGCCGCCCGGCAGCGCCGTGCGCCCGTCGAGCAGCGTGTCCCTGGCGGCGGACAGGCCGAGGGCGGTGGCCGCGGCGGCGGCGCGGGTGAACAACGCGGCCGCCGGCGGTGTGCTCTGCTCGCAGGAGCCGGCCAGCGCGCGCGCCAGGGACGCCCAGCCGGTCGTGTCCCGCTCGGGCGGCGAAACCTGGCCGCGCACGGCGTCGGACAGGCCGCGCTCCGACAGCAGCGCGGCGCCCTCCGCCGTGATCACCACCGTGCGCGGATGCACGGAGCCGTGCGTCACCCCGGCCGCGTGCAGCGCGAGCAGCGTCTGCGCGGTCTCCACGAGTACGGCCGCCGCGCCGTCGGCGGGGACCGGCCCCGCGGCGAGCAGGTCGGCCACGGTCGGGCTGACCGCCTGCGCGGTGAGCAGCCACACCTGGTCGCCGGTGGCCACGACGTCGGCCACCGGGATCAGCCCGCTCACTCCGGCGAGCACGAGGTGCCGGTCCGTCATCACCGACTCGACCACGCGGTCGCGGACGCCCGGCAGGACGATGATCTCAGGGTCGAACAGCAGCGCCCCGGCCCTGCGGCCGTCCGGGGAGATGGCGTCGATCCAGTTGCCGAGCTCGGTCATCCAGGTGTGCTGGGTGAGCCGGAAGCCGGCGATCCCGTGACCCGGGCCGTTCGCGGGGTTGTCCATCGCCCGTCGCCCTCCGGCGTGTCTAGCGCTGCTTGCCTCTGTGGCGCCTCGCCTTGCGGCGCTTCACCGCAAGTGTGACCGGAAGCGTGCCCGTCGTCACGAGCCCGGCGGCGAACAACACGGCCTGCGACTGACCCGCGGCGTCCGGCCTGGGCCGCGCACTGCCGGGCTGCTCGCCGGCGGGCTACTCGCGGGTGGGCTGCTCGTCGGTGGGCTGGCCGGTGGGCCGGTCGGTGGGCTCGTCGGTGGGCTCGTCGGCGGTGGGCCGGTCGGTGCCCGGCTCGCTTCGCGGCGGTGTCCCGGGCCCCGGCGACTGCTCGCCGCCCGCCCCGTCGGAGGTGGGCGGCTGCGTGGGCTCGGTCGGCCGGTTCGTCGGCATGGTGAAAGTGGGCGCGGACGTCGGAGTGGGAGCGGACGACGTCGACGGCGGCCGGTCACCGTCGGGCACGTGGACGTCGCCGGACAACCGCGGCCGCTCCGGGGTCGGCGTCGGCGTCGGGGTCGGCTTCCGGCTCTGCCGGGGAGTCCTGACCCGGGTCGGGGTGGGTC
>NZ_SMLD01000076.1:0-41713 GCF_004352805.1 Nonomuraea mesophila | reverse complement strand
GCCGCAACCCGCCCCGCAACCCCGGGGCCGGCGGGGCGGTGTCGTCGGCCCCGGGGTTGCGGGGCGGGTTGCGGCCGTTCGGTTTCCCGGTCGGCGGCACGGAGTTCCCGACGACGGACGCCGTCGCGGCGCCCGCGCCCATGATGCGGTTCGACGGGCCGGATCCCGCGGCGGTGCCCGAGCTGGCCGCGTACCTCGCCAGGGCCGCCACCGCCGCAGTCGAGCACGTGACCCCGACGAGCAGGGACGTCGCCCATCGGCTCCACCTTCTCGCCGCCTGGCTGGAAGCGCGGGACAGACCGGCCGACGCCCTGGTTCCGGCTGCTGAGGCCGCCGTACGGTTGCGCGGCCTGGCCGCCGAGGAGCCCGGGTTGCGGTCCATGCTGGCGGAGACCGCGGGCCTGCTGGCCAGGCTTCATGCGCGGCTGGACGACCTGGACGCCGCCACCCGTACCGCGGCGGAGGCCGTACGGAATCTGCGTGCTTTGACCGCGCTGGACCCGGGCGAGCACCGCGCCCGCCTGACCGGGCAGCTGGCGGCGCTGGGCGAGTTGCTGCTGGCCGACGACCGGCCGGAGGCGGCGCTCGGCCCG
This sequence comes from Nonomuraea mesophila, assembly GCF_004352805.1. Lineage (NCBI taxonomy): Bacteria > Bacillati > Actinomycetota > Actinomycetes > Streptosporangiales > Streptosporangiaceae > Nonomuraea > Nonomuraea mesophila. The sequence continues at coordinate 41,120 of NZ_SMLD01000076.1, read as the reverse complement.
TTGCAGGAGTCCGTGTGCCTGGCGGCGGACGAGCGCACCTTGGCGCAGGCGAACGCCCGGCGGCTGCTCGGCCTGTGCCTGGACGAGCTCGGCCGGACCGCCGACGGCGCAGCGCAACTGGAACGCGCCGCCGGACTGTACGAGGGCGATCGTCCGGGGCTTGTGGCCGGGGTGCGGGTCAGGTTGGGGCGGATGCGTACGGCGACGGACGGGCACGGTGGTGGGCGGCCCTGGCTGCTGGCGATGGTCGCCCGCGATCCCGGGCAGGCCGTGGCGGGTGCGGAGCGGCGCCTGGCGGAGTGCAGGCAGTCGGTCGAGAGCGCGGGCGTGCCTGGGCTGGAGGAGATCCACGCCTACCTGGCCGCGCAGGCGACGCTCGCCCGCGCCTGGGCGGACGCGGGACGGGCCGGGGACGGTTTGGCGCTGGCGTCGCAGGCGGCCGAGCTGCTGCAGCGCTATCCCGTACCGGATCGGCCGCGCACGATCGCCGTGGGCATGGTCGAGGCGGCGCTCGGCCGCTCGCTCGCCGGGCTCGGCCGCCACGAGGAGGCCGTTGCGCACCTGCAGACCGCGGTCGAGTCCTACGAGCCGCATACCGGTACGAGCTCCGCGTTCCGGACGGAGTTGGCGGAGCTGCTCATTCTGGAGACCGTCGCGCTGTCCCGTGCCGGTCGCCCATCGGACGCGGAGGCCGCCGCCGACCGGCTGGCCGGGTTGTACGAGGGGCTCGTGGCGGACGGGCTCCATGCTCCCCCGGCGCTCGCGGGGGCGCTGCGGCTGCAGGCCGGCATGCGCTTGGCCGGCGGGGACGCCGAGGGCGCGCTGCAGTCGGTCACCCGGGCGCTCGAACTGACCGGCGACACCCCCGGCCTGCCGGCCGCCACCTGCCTGGAGCTGGGCGGACTGTGCCTGGCCGAACTCGGCCGGCGGGACGCCGCCAGGGAGAAGCTCGCCCAAGGGGCGGCGTCGTGGGTGGAGGACGGCCGGGTGCCGCCCGATCTCGTCGACGTGCACGTGGCGGCCATGGTCACGCTGGCCGAGCTGGGTGGCACGGAGGACGAGCCCGCCGCCGGGGCGGCCCTGTGGCTCCGGATCCTCGGCATGCGGCCGTTGCCGGGGACGGACGTACTGGAACGCCTGGTCGAGGCTCTGGCCGGTGTCTCGGACGACATTCCGGACCTGCTGCCGGCGCTGCCGGCGTTCACCGACGCCCTTGAGCGCGAGGCGCCACTGAACGGCGCCGGCCTGGAGCTGCACGCGGCGTACGGGCGCTGCCTGTCGGGGTTCAGCGACACGGCCGCGCGGGCGGGGGACGACGGGACCGCGCGCGTGGCCGCCGAACTGGCCGTGCGCGTGCACCGGAACCTCGCCGCCGCATCGGAGGCGTACCGTACGGAGCTCGGCCTGGCTCTGGCCGCCCTCGCCAGGCTCGGCCCCGCCGACCTCGCCGTCATGGAGCAGGCCATCGACCTTCTCGGCGCCACCGGTGGTCCTGCCGGACAACCGGACGACCCGCTCCGCCGCGCCGGCCCGGTGCTGGTCGACGTGCTGAACCGTTACGCCGTCCGGCTGCTTGAGGACGGCCGGGCCGTCGAGGCCCTGGCGTACTGCGAGCGCGCCGCCGACCTCTGCGACGAACTGGACGACCCGGGACTCGCCGCCGCCACCTACTGCAGGCTCGGTACCGGCCTGGTCGTGCTGGATCGTCCGCAGGCCGCACTGGAGGCGATCACCTGGTCCCTGGCCGAACTGGACCGCGCCGAACCGGACCGCCCCGAGCTTCTGCGGGTGCGGGCCGAGGCCGTCCGGGTGCGGGGGAAGGTGCTGCGAGGGTTCGGGAGGAGTCAGGAGGCGCTGGGGCACCTGGTGGAGGCGCTGGAGCTGTTCACCCGGCTGTCCGACGCCCAGGACGCCGCCGAGACCGCCGCGACGATCGCCGACGACCTGCTGGCGTCGGGGCGGGCAGAGGAGGCCGCGGAGTACGCCAGGACCGCCACCACCGCGTACGCCCCCGGCACCGTCAAGCACGCGCTGGCCACCCAGCGCCTGGCCAGGTGCCACCTGATGCTCGGCCGGCTCCCCGAGGCCAACGAGCTCGTGGAAGGGTTGATCCCGCTGGCCAGGCGGTACCCGGGCGACCTCACGTACCGGGCGATCCTCGCCGACTCGCTGGCGCAGAGCTCGGAGCTGCTGCCCCTGCTGCGGCTGGACGGCGGGACGGAGGCGGAGGCCAGGGCCCGTGAGGCGGTCGCCGTCTACGACGAGTTGCTGGCCGCGGGTATGGACGCGCAGGCCCTGTACACGGGCCGCGCGGGCGCGTGCCTGACGCTGGCCTCCGCGCTCAGGATGCAGGGCATGGCCGCCGAGGCCATCCAGCCGCTGCGGGAGGCGGTAGCGGCGCTCGAACGCCACGGTCCCGGTCACGCCCTGCTGGTGGAGCTGCTGTCCAGGGCGATGCTCATGCTGGGCGACGCCCTCATGGAGGCGGGCCGGGCACTTGAGGCCGGGCTGGTCTTCCACCGGGCCACGCAGGTGACGCGGGACACGATGTCCAGGGCGGTGGCGCACGCCAGGCTCGGCCTCTGCCAGGAGGAGCTGGCCAGGGACGACGCCGCCGACGCCGCGCTGCGGGTCTCGGCGGAGCTGCTCCACGGCCTGCCGGTCACCGGACGCGACGGAGGGCCGGCCGAGCTGCTGCGTGACGTGCTGCACGGCCGGTTGCGCCTCATGGAGCGGGCCGGGGATGACGACGAGGCGAAGGCGATCAAGGAGGAGCTGCGCCGCCTCGCCCGCTCGTGACCTCCGAAACCGGGGTCACGCGCCGCCGCCCTCCACCGTCTCCCGTGCCCAGCGGTAGTCGGCCTTGCCCGCCGGTGAACGCACCATCTCCGCGACGAACGCGTACGAACGCGGCACCTTGTACCCGGACAGCAGTTTCCTGCAGTGCGCGTCCAGTTCCTCCTCCGTGAGCTCGGCGCCCTCCCGCGGCTCGACCACGGCCGCGACCCTGCTCCCCCAGCGTTCGTCGGGCACCCCGGTCACCACCGCGTCGAACACGGACGGATGCCCCTTCAGCACCGCCTCGACCTCCTCGGGGAACACCTTCTCCCCGCCGGTGTTGATGCACTGCGAGCCGCGGCCGAACACGTTCACGGTGCCGTCGGTCCCGACGGTCGCGAGGTCGCCGGTGAGCAGCCAGCGGGTGCCCTCGTCGTCGGTGACGAACGTGCGGGCCGTCTTGGCGGGGTCGTTGTAGTAGCCGAACGCCACCCGCCCCGACCGCGCCACCGTCCCCATCTGCCCGGAGCCGGGTTCGACGGGCCGCAGCCGCTCGTCGAGCACGGCCAGCCTGACCACGGCGTTGGGCTGGTAGCGCAGGCCCTTCTCCGGCGAGGAGCCGGCCACGCCCGACGCCGTGTAGCCGGACTCGGTGGAGCCGAAGTTGTCCAGGATCATCACGTTGGGCAGTAATTCCTGCAGCCGGTCGCGTACGGCACCGGACAGGATGGCCCCGGTCGAGCTGATCACGACGAGCGAGGAGACGTCGTGGCCGCCGCCCTCCAGCTCGTCCGCCAGCGGCCTGGCCATGGCGTCGCCGGTGATGTTCAGGGTGAACACCCGTTCCCGCTCGACCGTCCGGCAGACCTCGGAGGCGTCGAACTTGCGGACGTACACCATGGTGGAGCCCATCCACCAGGCGATGAACGTGGCCATCTGCGCGGCCCCGTGCATGAGCGGGGGCGCGGCCATCATCACCATCGGAGCGGCCTTGACCGCCTCGTCGACGACCTCCTGCGGGGTGGCGCGCGGCTCGCCGTACGGGTTGCCGCCGCCGAAGCCCATGAACAGGTCCTCGACGTGCCACATCGCGCCCTTGGGCAGGCCGGTGGTGCCGCCGGTGTAGATGATGTACACGTCCTGGCCGGAGCGCGTCGGGAAGCCCCGTTCGGGCTTGCCGCGTTCGAGAGCCGTCGCGTACGGCACCGCGGAGCCGATCGCCGACGGCCCGCCGGCCGCGACCAGGTGCTGGAGCAGCGGCGCCTCGCCGGCCACCGCGCTCACCCGCGGATCGAACTCCACATCGTAGATCAGCGCCCTGATGTCGGAGTCGCGGTAGAGGTAGAGCAGTTCGGCCTCGACGTAGCGGTAGTTGACGTTGATCGGCACGGCCCGGATCTTCAGCGCGGCGAGCAGGGCGGCGACGTACGGGATGCCGTTGTAGAGCTGGATCCCGACGTGCTGGCCCGGCTGGACGCCCAGGTCCGCCAGGTAGTGGGCGAGCCGGTTGGCCTCGGCGTCGAGCTCGGCGTAGGTGCGCCGTTCCTCGCCACAGACGACGGCCGTCCTGTCCCCGATCGTGTCCGCGAGCCCTTCGAACAGGTCAGCGTGGTTGAACTCCATGACGACCTTCCTTCGTCCGGGGTATGCGGGGTGTCCCCGCAGGTCAGGGTCTGTCGCGTCCGACGATCCACATCGCGAAGAACTGGGATCCGCCGCCGTAGGCGTGGCCGAGCGCCGTGCGGGCGCCGTCCACCTGGTGTTCGCCCGCCGTCCCGCGCACCTGCATCGCGGCCTCGGCGAATCTGATCAGCCCCGACGCCCCGATCGGGTTGCTGGACAGCACGCCGCCGGAGGCGTTCCACGGGATGTCGCCGTCGAGTGCCGTGGCGCCCGACTCGGTGAGCTTCCATCCTTCGCCCTGCGCCGCGAACCCCAGGTTCTCCAGCCACATCGGCTCGTACCAGGAGAACGGGACGTACACCTCGGCGACGTCGATGTCGCGGCGCGGGTCGGATACGCCGGCCTGGCGGTAGACGTCGGCCGCGCAGTCCTTGCCCGCCTGGGGGCTGACCGTGTCGCGTCCGGCGCGGAAGATGGGCTCGGAGCGCATGGCCGTGCCGTGCACCCAGGCGGGGGTGCCGGTGACCGCCGACTCCGACGACAACACCATCGCGCAGGCGCCGTCGCTCGACGGGCAGGTCTCCAGGTAGCGGATGGGTTCCCAGAGCATCGGCGTGGACTCGACCATGGCCCGGTCGATGCCGGGGATCCGCAGGTGGGCGTACGGGTTCTTGAGCGCGTTCAGCCGGTCCTTGACCGCGACGAGCGTGCCGATGTGGGCGGGGGCGCCGGACGTGCGCATGTACTCGCGGATGTGCGGCGCGAAGTAGCCGCCCGCGCCCACGACCAGCGACGCGCTGAACGGCAGGTGGGTGGAGAGCGCCCAGGTGGCGTTGGACTCCGACTGTTTCTCGAACGCCACGACCAGCACCCGTTCGTGCACCCCGCCCTGGATCAGCGAGGCGCCGACGAGCGCCGTCGAGCCGCCGACGCTGCCCGCGGTGTGCACGCGCATCATCGGCTTGCCCGCCGCGCCGAGCGCGTCCGCCAGGTACGACTCCGGCATCATCACGCCCTCGAACAGGTCGGGCGCCTTGCCGATGACGACGGCGTCGATGTCCTTGAACTCCAGCCCGGCGTCCTCCAGCGCCCGCAGCGCCGCCTCGCGTACGAGCCCGGCGATCGACACGTCTCTGCGCTTGCTGCGGTAGCGCGTCTGCCCGATGCCGATGACGGCACAACGCTCACCCATCACGCCTCCAGTACGGTGACGAGGTTCTGCTGCAGGCAGGGGCCGCCGGCGGCGTGCCCGACGGTGCGGCGGGCGGCGCCGTCGTGGATGCGCCGCGCGGCCTCGCCGATGCGGATGAGCCCCGTGGCCATGACCGGGTCGGCGGACTGCGGGCCGCCGGACGGGTTGATCACGGTGTCGCCGGGCAGCCCGAGCGCTTCCCGCAGGATGACCTCCTCGTGCGGGAAGCGGGCGTGCAGCTCCGCCACCTCGACGGGGCCCTTGCCGACCCCCGCGGCGCGGGCGGCGTCGGCGGCGGAGGCCGACCGGGCCAGGTCGCGCATGCCCAGGTAGTGGGGTTCCGTGCGGTGGGCGATGCCGCGGATGTAGGCGGGCCTGGGGTTCAGCCGGCTCGCCAGGTCGCCCGTGGCGAGCACGATCGCGGCGGCGCCGTCGGTCACGGGCGGGACGTCCGTCGCTTTGAGCGGCCGCACCGCGACCTCCTCACCCTCGGGGTCGGGCAGGTCCAGCGCGTACGGGTTGCGCCGCCCGTCCGCCCGGCCGCGCCTGACGATCTCGTCCAGCTCGGCCCGGTCCGCGCCGACGGCGTTCGCCTGGAGCGCTGCGTAGGAGAGCTGGTCGAGCCCGAGCGGCGCCAAATAGTACGGGTCCAGCTGCAGGGTCATGATCGTCGGCAGGTCGCCCAGCGACGACTTGCCGAAGCCGTAGACGAGGGCCGAGTCGATGTCGCCGTGCTGGAGGCGTACCCAGGCCTCGTACAGCGCCCAGGCGCCGTCCATCTCGACGTGGCTCTCGGAGATGGGCGGCCAGGCGGCGAGCGCGTCGAGGGCCGACACGAACGAGAACGGGGCGCCGGCCAGGTAGTCGCAGCTTCCTGAGCAGGTGAAGCCGAAGCGTCGCAGCCCGGTGCGCTCCTTGATCTCGTCGATCACGGGCCGGATCAGCTCGGGCTCGGTCAGGCCGGTGTCGTGGCCGGTGTGCCGCGTCTGGGCGAAGGCGACGATGGCTACGTCTCTCATGGCTGCTCCACGTCGGGCTCGCCGGTGGGGGCGAACCAGCGGATGTTCGCCATGGACGCCGTGCGTTCGTGCTCGGGGACCCACACGGCCTTGACGCGCATGCCCTGGCGTACCTCGTGTGCGGGTACGTCCCCGATCAGGGCGATCATGGGGATGTCGCTGCCGTCGAGCAGGATGTACGCCGACACGAACGGCACCTCGGGGGCGCGCGGGTCGGGCAGGTTGTTGATGGCGAACGTGGTGATCGTCCCGGTGTCGGGGAGTTCGAGCGTCTCCGGGATGGCGCTGCCGCATTCGGGGCAGGTCAGCCGGTACGGCACGTACACCTTGGCACAGGTGTCGCACCGGCCGCCGAGCAGGACGCCGCGTTCGACGCCGCGCAGGAAGACGCGGAGCGCGCCGCCCGCCTGGAGGCGGTATTCGGTGCGTACGTCGGCCACGATCTCGGTCACCTCGGGCACGAAACACGCGAGGTCGGTGATCTGCCCGGTGGGGCGGTCGTTCCAGACGGGCCAGACCCGCATGCCCTCCCGCACCTTCTTGGGGTCGCCCGCGTCCACGGCGTGCACGAGCGCGGTGTCGGCGCCGTCGAGCCTGATCAGCGCCCACGCGAAGGGCCGGTCGAGCGGGTGGCCGGGGCGCGGCTCGGGCACGAACGCCCACGTCGTGACCGTCCCCGCCGGGCCGACCTCGACGAACTCGCCGGTGACCGGTTCGCCCGTCATGGGGTCGTACTCGAGGGGCGGGACGAGTACTTTGCCCTCCTTCGTGCGCACCCCGACGATGCGGCGGGCGCGCAACTCGCTGAGGAAGCGGCCGATCACCGGGCCCGTGGAGCGGGTGTAGCCGCCGGGGAACTCCAGGACGTGCTGGGCGACCAGCGGATCAGATGGCACGGTCGTGTCCCTCCCAGTACGGGGCGCGTAGCTTGCGTTTGAGCAGCTTGCCGTTGGGTTCGCGGGGCATCTCCGCGATGAAGTCGACGGTCTTCGGCCACTTCATCCTGGCCAGGCGGCCCTCCAGCGACGCGAGCAGTTCGGCGGCCAGCTCCGGCCCCGGCTCCACGCCGGGCGCGGGCTCGACCACGGCCTTGATCTGCTCGCCCCACTCCTCGTCCGGGATGCCGAACACGGCGACGTCCGCCACCTTCGGGTGGACCATGAGCTCGTTCTCGATCTCGGCCGGGTAGATGTTGGCGCCACCCGAGATGATCATGTCGGCCCTGCGGTCGCAGAGGTAGAGGAAGCCGTCCTCGTCCAGGTAGCCGATGTCGCCGACGGTGAAGTAGTCGTCGAGCCGGTTGGCGGCGGTCTTGCCGGGATCGCCCTTGTACTCGAACGGCACGCCCATCATCTTCATGTAGATCGTCCCCGGGGTGCCGGCCGGCACCGGCTCGCCCTGGTCGTCCACGACGAGCAGCTCGCTGATGGGCCAGGCGGAGCCCACTGTGCCGGGGTGCGCCTTCCAGCCCTCGGGCGTGGCCAGGGTGCCGCCGCCCTCGGTGGCCGCGTAGTACTCGTACACGCAGTCGCCCCACCACTCGAACATGGCCCACTTCACCGGGACCGGGCAGGGCGCGGCGGCGTGGATCATCCACCTGAGCGAGGACAGGTCGTACGCGCGCCGGGTCTCCTCGGGCAGCGCGAGGAGCCGCTTGAAGTGGGTCGGGACCATGTGGGAGCTGGTGACGCGGTGCCGTTCGCACAGCCGCAACATCTCCTCGGCGTCCCACCGGTCCATGTAGACGAGCGTGTGGCCCATGTGCAGGGCGGTCCCGCCGAACTGGGTCACCGCCGTGTGGTAGCTCGGCGAGGTCACCAGGTGGACGTTGGGGCGGCCGGGCGTGACGCCGAACAACCCGAGCAGGCCCGTCATCAGCTCGGCCGACTCGTCGGGGTCGAGCCCGCTCAGGTGACGGCGGACGCCCTTCGGCTTGCCGGTGGTGCCCGAGGTGTAGTGCATGGTGGCGCCGGCGGTGCGGTCCTCGGGCGCGGTGCCGGGCCGCCCGTCGGTCAGCTCGCGGGCCGGGCGGAAGCCGGCGGCCCGGTCGCCCAGGACGAACCTGCGCTCGGGCTCGATGGCCTCGGCGCCCCTCGCCCCCTCCTGGAGGAACCGCGGGTGCACGAAGAAGGCCTTCGCCTCGCTGTCGGACACGATGTACGCGATCTCGGGGCCGGTCAGGTGCCAGTTGACCGGGGTGTAGTACCACCCGGCCTGCAGCGCGGCCAGGTAGAGGACGAGACCGTCGGCTCCGTTGGGTGCCAGGCCGCAGATGCCGTCGCCGGGCTTCAGCCCGAGGCCGCGCAGGCCGTGCACGAGCCGGTTGGAGCGGGCGAGCAGGTCACCGGCGCGGTGCTCCGTACCGTCGGGGTCCACGGCCGCGATCCATCCGGGGTCGGCCTGCGCGAGCCTCCAGAAACCGAGCGTGCCCATGCACTTCCCCCTGTCCAGGGCCTCCACGCCGTGGAGGCGGGTCGGTTCGCCTTCGATGCCGCCGCCTTCCCCGCTCCGTCATGTCACGGGGGGCCAAATAGGAACCTGTTCTCGTTTGATAGGGGGAGCGTATCCTGGGGCGAAAGTTCGTAGCAAGCGCTTGATACAGCGATTCGGAGGCATCCGTGGAGCTCCTGCCGATCAGCACTCCCCACTGCCGGGTCGAACGCGACGGCCACGTCCTGACCGTCACCATGAACCGGCCGGAGGCCCGCAACGCCCTCTCCTCCGACATGCTGGTCGGCCTCGCCTCGGCCTGGGCGTACTTGTCGGCCGAGCCGGAGATCCGGGTCGCGATCCTCACCGGCGCCGAGGGCACCTTCTGCTCGGGGGCCGACCTCAAAGCCATGGGACAACAGTCCACCGATCCGGAGGTCCAGTCCAGGGCCGCGCGGATCCCCAACTTCCACTGGAAAGGGCTGCTGCGCGAGGACCTGCCCACCAAACCGGTCATCAGCGCGGTCGAGGGACACGCGGTCGCGGGCGGCACGGAACTGCTGGTGGGCACCGACCTGCGGATCGTGGCGGAGTCGGCCACGCTGGGCCTGTTCGAGGCCAGACGCGGCCTGTTCCCCATGGGCGGCAGCGCCGTACGGCTGCCCCGGCAGATCCCGTACTGCCACGCCATGGACCTGCTCCTCACGGGCCGCCCGGTCACGGCGGCGGAGGCGCTGTCGATGGGCCTGGTCAACCGGGTGGTGCCCGACGGGCAGGCGCTCACGGCCGCCCGCGAACTGGCCGCGGACGTCGCCGCATCGGGCCCGCTGGCCGTGCAGGCGATCCTGCGCACCTACCGCGACACGCTCGGCCTGGCCGAGCCCGACGCGCTGAAGGTGTCGGACGAGCTCGGCTGGCCGGTGATCGGCTCGGAGGACGCCAAGGAGGGCACCCTCGCCTTCCGCGAGAAGCGTGCGCCGCTCTACCGCGCCCGCTAGTCCCCGGTGATGCGACCGAGGCGTTCCAGCGCCTCGGCGTACTCCTCCACCAGCCCGAACACCACGTCCTTCGTCGACCTGACCTGGTTGGTCACGCCGATGACCTGGCCGGCGGGGAACGTGGCCAGCTCCGAGACGTCCGAACGGCCGATGCGGCGCAGCGCGTCCGACACCAGCATGAACTGCAGCGGCATCGGCAGCGTGCCCGGCGACTCCTCCGACTCCCAAGCCTCGGTCCACTCGTTCCTGAGCAGCCGCGCCGGCTTGCCGGTCCAGCTGCGCGAGCGCACCGTGTCCCTGGACGTGGCCGCCAGGATGCGCTGCTTGGCCATCTCCGGCGTGTCCGCCTCCTCGACCGTGAGCCACAGGGATCCGGTCCACACGCCCTCCGCCCCCAGCGCCATCCCCGCCGCCATCTGGCGGCCGTTCCCGATGCCGCCCGCCGCCAGCACGGGCACGTCCACGGCGTCCACCACCTGCGGGATCAGCACCATCGTGGAGATCTCACCGGTGTGCCCGCCGGCCTCCGTGCCCTGCGCGACCACGACGTCCACGCCGACCTCGACCTGCTTGAGCGCGTGGCGGGGCGTCGAGGCGAGCGCGGCGACCTTGACGCCCCGCGCGTGGGCGAGGTCCACCACGTCGGCGGGCGGCGGGCCGAGCGCGTTGGCCAGCAGCGCGATCGGGTGCCGCAGAGCCACCTCGACCTGCGGCCTGGCCGTGGCGTCCGTCCAGCCGAGCAGCACCCGCCCCGGGTCGGCGTCCGAGGACAACGGCGGCACGCCGTGCCTGGACAGCAGGTCCTCCACGAACGCGCGGTGCCCGTCGGGGATCATCGACTGGAGGCGGCCGACCAGTTCCTCGGCGGCGAAGTCCGCGCCCTCGTACGACGCCGGCATGACGACGTCCACACCGTACGGCCTGCCGTCCACGTGGTCGTCGATCCACTTGAGCTCCATCTCGAGCTCTTCCGGCGTGAAGTAGAGCGCCCCCAGCACCCCCATGCCGCCCGCGCGGCTGACGGCGGCCACCACGTCCCTGCAGTGGCTGAAGGCGAAGATCGGGAGCTCGATTCCGAACATGTCCGTGACCCGTGTCCGCATGAGCCGACGATAAGCCGGAGGTTCCGCGAACTGCAACGCGTTCTACTCTAGAATCTTCGCTCTGTCCCGCCCCGGGACAGCGGGCCATTGACGTGCGGCGAAGATCGTCGTACAAGTGTGGCAACGGCGTCCACGGATTCCTCCCACCCGTCCGAGGCGCGCGGCGCGACCCGGCGCCGTCCGTTCCTCGTGCGCACCCGCATCCGCTGGACGAGAGGAACCCGACCGTGGCCACGACCCCCTTCGCAGGCGCGCTGGCTCCGGTGACCGAAGAGGTCACCGCCTACGACCTCGAGGTCACCGGCCGCATCCCGGCCGAGCTGAACGGCCGCTATCTCCGCAACGGCCCCAACCCGCTCAGCCTCGGCGACCTGAGCGCCACCCGCCTGTTCGTGGGCGAGGGCATGATCCATGGCGTGCGGCTGCGCGACGGCCGCGCCGAGTGGTACCGCAACCGCTGGGTGCGCAACGCCGAGGTCGCCCGCCGGCTCGGCGAGCGGCCGAGGCCAGGACCCGTCCACGCCGGCATGGACTTCGCGGCCAACACCCACGTCATCGGGCTGGCCGGACGCACGTTCGCCACCGTCGAGGCGGGGGCGCTGCCGTACGAGCTGAGCTACGAGCTCGACACCATCGGACCGTGCGACTTCGACGGCGGACTGCCCGGCGGCTTCGCCGCCCACACGCACGCCGACCCGGCCACCGGGGAGTTGCACGCCGTGGCCTACTTCTACGGCTGGGAGCACCACCAGCACCTCGTGATCGACCCCCAGGGCACGGTGACGCAGGTGCGCCACGTCCCGATCGCCGACGCGCCGATGGTGCACGACTTCGCCCTCACCGAACGGTACGTCGTGATCTACGACCTGCCCGTGACGTTCAGCATGGCCCGCGCCGCGAGGGGCGCCCCGCTGCCGTACGCGTGGAACGACGCCCACGCCGCCCGGCTGGGCCTGCTCTCCCGCGCGACGGGCGAGGTGCGGTGGTTCGAGGTGGAGCCGTGCTGGGTGTTCCACACGCTCAACGCCTACGACGACGGCGACGAGGTGGTGGTCGACGTGGTCCGCTACCCGAAGCGGTTCGTGCGCGCGCAACTGGACCGGGGCGGCGCGCCCACGCTCGACCGGTGGCGGATCGACCCCGGGCCGGGCAAGGTCTCCGAGACGCGGCTGGACGACCGGCCGCAGGAGTTCCCGCGCATGGACGAGCGCCGCACCGGCCGCCCCTACCGCTACGGCTACACCTCGGCCACCGCCGACCTGTACGACGCGATCTACCCCACCGACGCCGAGCCCGAGGACCTGCCCGACGAGGCGTTCGACAACCTGCTCATCAAGCACGACCTGGAGCGCGGCACGCAGGAGGCGCGGCAGGTCGGGCGGGGCGCGTACGTGGGCGAGCCGCTGTTCGTCGCCTCAGGCGAGACCGAGGACGACGGCTACGTGCTGTCTTTCGTCAACAACCCGGCCAGGGGAGCGGCCGACCTCGTGATCCTGTCCGCGCAGGACTTCACCGGCGCGCCCGTCGCCACGATCCACCTGCCGGCCCGGATCCCGCTCGGCTTCCACGGGAACTGGATCGCCGACTGAGCAGCGGGCGGTCCCCCGCCGTCCAGCGACACCCGCCGCCTCCAGCGATCCCCCGCCGTCAGGCCTCCCGCGGCCGGAGGCGGGACACGACGAGCGCGGCGGCGATCGCCAGCAGCCCGAGCACCAGCAGCACGACCGGGATGGTCACCTTGAGCAGCGTGATCTGGTTCTTGGCGGCGGTGGCCTTGCCCACCAGTTCCTCCACCGTCTCCGGGGTGAACGTGACGTCGGCGACCAGGGCCTTGCTGCGCTCGACGCCGTCCTGGGTCTTGAACGTCTCGTTGCGGCTGATGTCCTGCTTGACCACGCCGCCGGTCATGGGCTCCACGTAGTGCGTGTCGACGCTCTCGTACCATCGGTCGAGCTTGACCTCGCCCTTCTCGTCGAGGCCGACGAACGACCCGGGAAGGTTCACGGTGTCGATCTTGGTCGGCGGCACCTTCAGCTGGAACTTGTAGACGGGCAGCCCGTCCACGGTGTCCTCGCCGACGAAGGTGGCCTCGTAGGCGCCCTTGGCCGTCTGGTTGTAGAACTTGTAGGTCTTCTTCTCCACGCCGATCGGATAGAGGTAGATCTGCCCCTCCAGCTCCACCGGCTCCTCGTTGACCCTGGTGCCGCAGCAGGAGACGCCGACGCCGGTGCGCCGGTCGAACGCGCTGCGCCGCTCGGAGATGTCGATCTGCCTCTTGTGGGTGACGTCGTCCACCACGGTGAACTCGTCCCACACCACGCGGGAGTCGGTGGCCTGCGCCACGTCACCACGGGTGGTGATGATCATCCTCAGGTCGGCGGTCACCACCTTGCCCTCGGCGACGGAGAAGTACTGGGCGTCCTTGGCCTCCAGTTCGCTCTCCTGGTACTGGTCGGCCGGCGACACGAGGACCTTGTCGGCCACCCAGAACCGGGTCAGACCCGCCGACATGAGCAGGAACGAGGCTACGGCGACAAGGACGAGGACCGGTGTGCGTCCCATTCAGAGACCTCCTGACGTCGGGTCGGAACAACAGTCGTCCCCGAACGGCGAACCACGGTTGAGACTCAGTCGCATGATCGCTACCGGAAAGTAGCATCTGTCGCCATGACATCGCAGCCACTTCCCCGTAACGATCGGAACAGGTTCTACCGACTGTTGTCATAACGGAATGTTGCGGTGCGCGCCACGACCCGGCCGGGCCTCCGCGAGAGCACGCCGGACCGCGCCCCGGGTCTTCGCCGGTTCGACGATCTCGTCCACCACACCCAGCTCGATCGCCCGGCCCAGCCCACCGGTCCGCTCGGCGTGCTCCGCCGCCAGTCCGGCCTCCAGCGAGGCCCGCTCGTGCTCGGGCGCCTGCGCCAGCCGTCGCCGCCCGAGCACCCGCACCGCCGCCGCCGCGCTCATCACCCCGATCTCCGCGCCGGGCCAGGCCAGCACCCGGGTCGCGCCGAGCGCGCGGGAGTTCATCGCGATGTACGCGCCACCGTACGCCTTACGGGTGATCACGGTGACGCGCGGCACCGTGCACTCGGCGAAGGCGTGCACCAGCTTGGCCCCGCGCCGCACCACGCCCTCGTGCTCCTGCCTGGCCCCGGGCAGGTAGCCGGGCACGTCCACCAGCACGACCAGCGGCACGCCGAACGCGTCGCACATGCGCACGAACCGCGCGGCCTTGTCCGCCGACAGGGCGTCCAGGCAGCCGCCCAGGCGCACGGGATTGTTGGCCACCACGCCCACCGTCCGCCCGGCGATCCTGCCCAGCGTGGTGACGATGTTCGGCGCCCACCGGGGGTGCAGCTCCAGGCCCGGCTCGTCCAGCAGGCGTACGACCAGCGGCCGCACGTCGTACGCGCGCCGCGGCGAGTCGGGCAGCAGCCCCGACAGGTCGACGTCCGCGACGTCCGGCCGGATCAGGCCCTGGCGCGCGAGCAGCGTGGCCAGGCGGCGCGTCTCCCGGTAGGCGGCCTCCTCGGTGCCGGCCACCACGTGGGCCACGCCGCTGCGGGTGGCGTGCTGCTCGGGCCCGCCGAGCGTCTCCATGTCCAGCCGCTCCCCGGTCACGCTCTCGACCACGTCGGGGCCGGTGACGAAGAGCCTTCCGGACGCGGCCATCACCACCACGTCGGTCAGCGCGGGACCGTACGCCGCCCCGCCGGCGGCGGGCCCGACCACCACGGACAACTGCGGCACGACCCCCGACGCGCGGGTCATCGCCGCGAAGACCTGGCCCACCCCGTGCAGGGACCCGACGCCCTCCGCGAGCCGGGCGCCGCCCGAGTGCCACACGCCGATGATCGGCAGCCGCTCGCGCAGCGCCAGGTCGTAGGCGCGGACGACCTGCTCGCAGCCTTCACCGCCCAGCGCCCCGCCCTGCACCCTGGCGTCGCAGCAGAACGCCACGACCGGGACGTCGCCGGCCTGCCCCCACGCCACCACGACGTCGCCCGCGCCCGAACCGAGCAGGCGCATCGAGCCGGGATTCAGCAGCCCGGCCAGGCGACCCACCGGGTCTCGCATGTCGGCCGGCGAACCGGGGCTCAGGCCCGCCGGGCCGTCGGAGGTCGACACGTTCTCACCTCGTTCGCAGGACCGAGCGCCGGAACAGGTAAAGCGAGACGGCCGTGACCGCGACCCCCATGGCCAGCAGCACGACGACGGGCGTCATGGCGCCGTCGAGACCCCGCTGCGGCAGCGCCAGCAGCGCGTCCATGGCCCAGGCGTGCGGGAAGACGTGCCCGATGTCCCGTAACAGCGGCGGCACGATGAGCAGCGGCCACATGCACCCGCCCAGCATGCCGAGCACGATGCCGATCGGCGGCCCCAGGGCCGCGGCCTGCAACCCGGTCCCGGCCAGGCCGCCCACCAGCATGGCGACCCCCGTCGAGACCAGGCAGAAGGCCGCCACCACCAGCAGCACGCCGGCGGGCGCCCCCCACTCCACCCCGAACAGCAACGCCGTCACCACCACCACGAGCAGCGCCTGGAGCAGGGCGATCACATAGCGGCTGAGCACCTCGCCGGCCAGCAGCACCCAGGGCCGCACGGGCGCGGCCAGGCTCCGGCGGCTGATGCCCAGCCGCCGCGTCTCCACCAGCGCGCCCGCGACCGCCGCCGAGTTGATGAAGGTGAACAGCACGAGGTTGGCCGGAGCGGTGTAGGCGAACCCGAGCCGCAACGTCTCGGCTCCCGGGACCACGCGCACGTCGGAGAAGATCGGATCGGTCCGGGCCACCACGAGGTCCACCTGCGCGGCCGAGGCGTCGAGCCGCCCGGCCATCCGCTCCGCACCGGCCAGCGCGCCGTACCGGCCGAGCACGGCGTGCACGTTGTTACGGACGACCGCCGCCTCGCCGCTGCCGTCCACCAGGTAGAACGGCAGCCGCATGGCGCGGTCGCCGGCTCCTTCCGGCAGCACCAGGCCGGCCACCAGCGAGCCCTGCCCGATCTGGCGGCGCAGCTCGGCCACCCCGGCGACGCGGACCACGGTCAGCTCGGGATGCTCGGCGAAACGGGCGACCAGCTCGGCCGAGCCCGAGCCCTCGACGACCAGGCCCAGGCGCAGCCGCTGCCCGTCTCCGGCGTGCCCGCCCAGTGCCAGCCCGACCACGACGATGATGACGAACGGCAGGATCACCATGAAGAAGAGCCCGATGCGGTCACGGCCCTGCCGCCGCAGGTTGGCCGCGACCAGCGCGGACAGAACGTGCACGGTTGCCAGACGGCTCACGTGAGCCCCTTCCTGAAGCGCACGGCGACGACCGCCGCGAAGACGACCGCGATGACCGCCAGGGCCAGGAGCGGGCCACCGAGGTCGGCGAGCCCTCCGCCCGTGGTGAGGATGGAGAACCCGCGCGTGGCCCACCCGTTCGGGGTCAGCAGCGAGACCCACTGCATGTACTCCGGCATCCGGTACAGGTTGATCAGATTTCCGCCGAGGACGGCGAAGGTGAAGGCGAGCACGAGCAGCGAGCCCTCCGCCTCGCCACCGGTACGCGGCCCGGAGACCAGCGCCATCGTGATGCCGGTCGCCGCCAGCGCGAACACCGTGAACAGGAGCACGACGCCCAGCGGGTCGCCCCAGTCGGCGCCGAAAAGCAGCACCGACGAACCCCAGGTGACGAGCATGCCGAGCAGCGCGAACAGGAAGCCCACCAGCCCCTTGGCGGCCACCACCGCCAGCGCGGCGACGGGAGCGGCCCGCGTCCGCGCCAGCGTGCCGAGCCGCCGCTCGGCCAGGAGGCTGCGCGCGGCCACGGCCACCGCGAAGAAGCCGAAGAGCAGCGCCATGCCCGGCCCGTAGTAGGCCGCCGCGACGGCCGAACCGCCGGGCATCACGTGCTCGTCCAGCGTCAGCCCCGGCTGCCGCGCATGGTCGCGTTCGGCCTCTGACCTCGCCTCGTCCGCCGGGATGCCGGTGGCCACGGCCACCCTGGCGGCCAGCGTGACGGCGTACACCTCGGCGGAGACCCGCTCCACCACGCCCCTGGCCGCGATGCCGCCGCGCGCGCCCTC
Source organism: Nonomuraea mesophila (assembly GCF_004352805.1). Classification (NCBI taxonomy): domain Bacteria; kingdom Bacillati; phylum Actinomycetota; class Actinomycetes; order Streptosporangiales; family Streptosporangiaceae; genus Nonomuraea; species Nonomuraea mesophila. The sequence goes on along the minus strand of NZ_SMLD01000076.1, from coordinate 23,899 downwards.
GGCCGGGGTGAGGATCGTCAGCGACTGCCCGCCCGACCGCTGCACGGTGGCCGCGAAGCCGCGCGGGAAGATCACCGCCGCTTCGACGTCGCCGTCCCTGAGCGCCTGCTCGGCCGCCTCCTCCGTGGCCAGCATGCGCAGGTCGACCGAGGCCGCGACTTCGGGCGAGCCGGCGATCTCGTCGACGATGAAGGCGGACAACTCGCTGCGGTCCAGGTCCACCACGCCGAGCACGCCGCCGAGCACCGGATCGGCGCGTCCCAGCGCGAAGCTGAACAGCGAGGCCAGCACCACCGGCGCCACCAGGACGACCAGCAGCGCCGTCCAGTCGCGCAGCCGCGCGACCAGCTCCCGGCCGCTCATGACGAGGATGATCCGCATCGCACAGTCCGATCAGTCGCGCAACGAGGTGCCGGTCAGGTGCAGGAAGACCTCTTCCAGGCTCGGTCGCACCGCGGCGGTCCTGACGACGGCGGCCACGCCGTTCAGCGCCTGGAGCACGTCGGGCAGCCGGTCGGCGCCCTCCGTCCAGGTGACCAGGAGCAGCCGCGGGCGGTGCTCGGCCACGGTCACGGCCACCCCGGGAAGCGCGGCGACCGCCACGCCCGCGGCCTGCACGTCCCCGTCGACCTCCACCTCGGCCCGGCCGCCCGGCGAGAGGGTGGCCATCAGCTCCTCCGGCCGCCCCTCCGCGATGATCCGGCCCCGGTCGATGATGCCGACCCGGTCGCAGACCCGCTCGACCTCCTCCATGTAGTGGGAGGTGTAGAGCACGGTCGTGCCCTCGGCGACCAGCCGCTCGACGCTCTCCAGGATGGCGTTGCGGCTCTGCGGGTCCACGCCGACCGTCGGCTCGTCCAGCACCAGCACCTTCGGCTCGTGCACCAGGCCGGCCGCGATGTTGACGCGGCGCTGCATGCCGCCCGAGTACGTGCCCAGCCGCTCGTCCGCCCGGTCCGCCAGGCCCACGACGTCGAGCACCTCGGCCACCCGCCGGCGCAACCGCTGCCCCCGCAGGCCGAACAGCCTGCCGAAGTAGCGCAGGTTCTCCCGCCCGGTCAGGTCGGGGTAGAGCGCCACCTCCTGCGGCACGTAACCGACGAGCCGCTTGGCTCGCAGCGGGTGACGCGCCATCTCGTGGCCGTGCACCCGCACCGTGCCGCTGTCCGGGATCAGCACGCCGACCACCATCCCGATCGTGGTCGACTTGCCCGAGCCGTTCGGGCCCAGCAGCCCGTACGCCTCCCCTTCGGTCACCGAGAACTTCAGCCCGTCCACCGCGAGCAGGCTGCCGTACCTCTTCACCAGCCCCTCGCACTCCAGCGCCGCGCTCAGCACGTACCCTCCTCGACGAGCACCGCCATGGCCACGATGTGATCGCCGCTGTGGCCCCACAGGGCCGCGCCGCGCAGCCCGCGCGCCGGCACGGCACAGCCCGTCAGCCGCGTGGTCCCCGCGCCGGTGGCCGCGCCGAACGCGCGGCCGGCGTCCTCCAGCAGGTCCCGCGCGGCCGGGCAGGCCGGGCCGCCGGCGCTCAGACCATGCCAGTCGAACGGGTACGTCCTGCCGCCGACGGCCTTGATGAGGCACTCCTTCACCGCCAGGCAGGCGGCCACGCCACCGGGCAGGCTGCCCCACTCCGACAGCTCGGCCTCCGAGCAGACCTTCGCGGAGTAGGCCGCGCCCCAGCGGGCCATGGCCCGCTCGACCCGATCCGGCTGGAGGGCGTCCACGCCCATGAGCACGTTCATGACGCGGCGGGACCGTGGGCCAGGTCGAACTCGGCGGCGAAGTCGCGCATGATCTCGGTGTAGCGTTGCGGGCTCTCGACCATGGGCACGTGGCCGGAGTCCTCGATCACCACGAGGCGGTGGTTGGAGTGGGTCTCGGCGACCTCGGCCCACGACTCGACCGGGGTGGTGAGGTCGTGAGCCCCCCAGAGGTTGAGCACCGGGCAGCGCACCTGCCGCAGGGCGGCCCGCATGTCGTAACGCCGCATCGCCTTGATGCCCCGGCTGACCCCCAGGATGCCCTCCCGGCACTCGAAGATCTGCTTGGTCTTCTCGTACTGCTCGTCGGTCAGCGCCGCGCGGCCGCCGTGGAAGAGGGACGAGACCAGGCGCTCGCCGTAGTCCGCCGTGAACATCGTCCGGCCCTGGGGGTGGTCGTTCTTGATGCCCAGGTTCGGGTCGGGCGACAGGCCGGGAGTGCCGGTCAGCACCAGCGCCCGGACCCGCTCCGGTACGCCGACCGCCAGGTCCATCGCGACGGCCGCCCCCATGGAGGCACCACAGACGATCATGTCGTCGATCCCGGCGGCGGCGCACGCCTTCTCCAGGGCCGCCCGCACCTTGGGGATGGTGCCCGAGACCTCCGGCCGCATGGCGATCGCCTCGACGACGCGCGCGACCGGACGACCGTCCTCGGCGAAGGCGCGGAACTGGTCGTCCCACATCCAGTCCCCGGCGAACATGCCCGACATCAGCACGATCGTCGGGCCGGTGCGGGTGCCGGGCAGGTGCTCCAGGGTGAAGCCGTTCATGGTCGCTCCTCGGTTCAGAGAAATGGGCGTCCGCGCGGGGTCCACTCGCACGCGCAGCCCCGCTCGAAGCCAGTGCCGGTCCTGTCCTCGCTCAGCACGCCGCAGGCCGGGCAGCGTACGGCCTCCATGAGCCGCACCGGGCTCCACACGCTGACCGTCCCGGCCGTGCAGAGCCCGGAACGGTAGAAGCGCCGCACGGCCCGCTGGTGCGGCTTCATGTTCACGGCGCGGACGGATTCGGGACGGTCGAAGGCGCTCATCGTGTAGATGTGGCCGCCGACGATCGTGGTGGTGGCGCCGAGGAAACCGCGGGCGTTGCGCAGGCTCGCGCCCACCGCCAGGCTGAGCATGCTGACCTGCTCCTCCTGCTGCTCGTCGGCGACGTCCAGGCGGGTCATGACCAGCACGCCCGGCCGCTCGGCCCCGGCGCCCGCCAGGCGCGAGCCGAGCCCGTAGCGCCAGCCGTGCATCTCCGGGGGCGACACCACGACCCGGATGCCGAGCCTGTCGAGCAGCGAGACCCGGTCGAAGGCGCGCAGCACCCGCACCTGGTCGCCGTCGCAGCGCACCACGTCGGTGCCGCTGATCGTGGCGGTCGCGCCGCTCGGCCTGGCGCCGAGATAACGGCCGAGATGCTGGACGTGCAGCGTCCAGGAGAGCACCACGTGGTCCGGCCCCGCCGCCTGCGCGTCGATGCCGAACTTCAGGCCCGGGAACGCCTCGAACAGCGCGGCGGCGTGCGCCCGCAGCTCCTGCCCCGACACGGGTCCCTCGGTGCCCGGAGCGTCGAACCGGTCGGCCGTGGCCGCGACCCGCGCTGGGTCGTTGCCGTTCCACGCATCCATGTGCAGGATGGCGGCTGCCTGCGCGTCCACCACTCACCCTCCGTCCGTAGTCCAGGTCACCAGGGCCACCGCCACGGCGACCCGCGAGGTGTGGCTCACCGACACCTGGATCCCCGTCACGCCAGCGCCGGCCGCCCGCTCGGCGTAGCCCGCGCCGAGCGTGACCCGCGGCGGGTGGCCGTGCGGACAGGCGTGCCCGCGCGGGCAGCCGGGCGGGACCGAGGGCAGGATCTCCACGCCGGTCAGCGGGGCGGGCGGCGTGTCGTGGCCGAGCGCCGTGGTCACCGCGTGCTTGGCCGCGAGCCTGCCGCCCCACGAGGCGAGCGTGGACCGGGCGGCCGAACGCATCCGCTCCTGCCGGGTGAAGACCTCCTCCAGGGCGAGCGGCCGTACGAGCGCGGCGGGCTCGCTCATCCCACCGAGGTCGACCCGCGCGCACGCCCATCGCCCCGCCCCGGCCGCGACCACAGGCCCGGCCGTGACCGCCAGACCCGCCCCGCTCACCGCACGCCCGCTTCCCGCGCGCCCGATCCCCGTACGCCCGCTTCCCGTACGCCCGCTTCCCGCACGCCCGCTTCCCGCACGCCCGCTTCCCGCAGGCCGGGGGCGGCCGGGCGTGCCGCGAGCACGGCTGGTCCGGCCGGGCGCAGGCGGGCGACGTTCCTCGGCCAGGCCGGGTCGGACATGCTCACGCAGCGCAGCCCGGCGGCCCTGGCCAGGCCGGTCAGCGCCCTGCTGTCACCCACCTCGACGCAGTCCCGCACGCCCAGCCCGGCGGCGGCGCGCAGCGCCCCGGCCCACAGGACCCGGCCGGTGAGCTGGGCCGTCAGCCCCCGCCTGATCTCCTCCGTGCCGGTCGCCGGCCGGCCGGTGGCGTTGAGCAGCACCGGACACTGCGGCGGGCGCAGCCGCTCGGCCGCCACCCGCTCCGCCCACTCCCCTGCCACCTCCGACATGAGCGGGCTGTGGAAGGCGTGGCTCACGCTGAGCGGCGTCACCTTCCGCGCTCCCCTGTCCATGGCCAGCACGCCGAAGCGGTCCATCGCGTCCGGAGAGCCGGACACCACGACGTGGTCGGGCCCGTTCTCGATCGCCACGGCCAGGGAGCCGCCGGGGCCGGCGAGCGCCACGAGCTCCGCCGCCTCGGCCGGGGTCAGGCCGAGCACCGCCGACATCACGCCGGCCCGCCGGACCCGCGCCATGATCCGCCCGCGGGCCTCCACCAGCCGCAGCGTGGCCGCGAAGTCCAGGACGCCCGCCGCGTGCAGCGCGCTCAGCTCGCCCACGCTGTGCCCGGCGACCACGTCCGGCTCCAGCCCGGTGGCCCTGAGCGCGGCCAGCGCCGCCAGGTTGCACGCCGTCACCGCGGGCTGCGCGTTCTCGGTGCTGATCAGCGCCTGCTGCGGCCCCTGCGCGCACAGAGCGGCCAGGTCCCTGCCGAGCACGTCTCCGGCCTCCGCCAGAGCCGCCATGGCGGCCGGATGACGGCGGAACGTCCGGCCCATGCCCACGCGCAGCGTGCCCTGCCCGGGAAAGAAGCATGCGAGCATCGGTCCTCCTTCTAGAAGCGGCGGCGACGGCCGGCTGCGGGCAGCACGCTCTCGTGGCTGCCGAGGAAGTCCAGCAGCAGGTCGCCGAGCAGGCCCGGCGCGTCGAGCGGTATCCAGTGGCCCGCGCCGTCGATCCGCTCGTACCGCCACGGACCGCGGACGAAGCGGGCGGAGCCGGTCATGGCCTCTTCGGTGATCAGCCGGTCGCCCGACGACCAGACACCGAGCGTGGGCGCGTGGACGGGCAGCGTGGCCCTGGCGGGGGTCAGTTCGAGAGCGGGCGCCAGGTTGGCCCGGTACCAGTTGAGGCCCGCCGTCAGCGCCCCCGGGCGGGCCAGGTCGGCCACGTAACGCTCGACGTCGCCCTCCCCGGCCACGATCTGCCGCATCAGCCGCCAGTCGTCGGCCCGCAGCAGTTCCTCGGCCACGTCGGGGAACTGGAACAGCAGCACGTACCATGACCTGGCCCGTTGTTCCACGGACGGCGACAGGCCGGTCGCCGGGTGCCCGACCGACAGGGCGACCAGGTGGTCCACCTTGGCCGGCATCATGGAGGCGTACATCCAGGCCACCGCGGCACCCCAGTCGTGTCCCACCACGTGGGCCCGCCCGCCGGCGAAGAGCGCCGCGACCTTGGCCACGTCGCTGACCGCCATCGGCAGCCGGTACGCGGCCACGTCCGCCGGCCTCGACGAGGCGCCGAACCCGCGCAGGTCCGGCGCGATGACCCGGTAGCCCTCCGCGACCAGCCGGGGGATCTGGTGCCGCCACAGCGCCGCCGAGTCGGGAAACCCGTGCAGCAGGATGACCGGCCGCCCCTCGCCCGCGACGGTGACCGCGAGGTCGAGGCCGTTGACCTTGACCACTTCCACGCTGTGGCTCATGGCGCCTCCTCGATCCCCCAGCGGTTCCAGAAGGTACGTTCGCCGGCCGGGACCCTGGGGGCGGGCCGGAAGTCGGTGCCGAGGGTGTAGGCCACCGGCAGCACGCAGATCGGCGTGACGACCTCGGGGAGGCCGAGCAGCTCGGCGAACGGGCCGGGGAACATCAGGTTCATGCAGGTGATGGTGCTGCCGAGGCCCCGGCTTCTGAGCGCGAGCTGGAAGGACCAGATGGCCGGGTAGATGGAGCCGTAGAAGTTGCTGGCCATCATCGCGCCCATGCGCGAGCGCGAGCGGATGTCGTCGGGGTCGAACCGGTAGCCGCGCCCGGTCCAGTCGGCGTCGATCCTGCCGATGTCCGGCGGCCTGCCCACCATGCAGGGCACGACCAGCACCGGGACCTTGGCGATGAGCTCCACCACGGAGTCGGCCGAGTCCTGCAGGCGCCGGCTCTCCGCCTCCCGCCGGCCCCTGCGGGATCGGGTCCCCCGGTAACGGTCCAGCCACCGCGCCTGGCGGAACTGCTCGGCGACGCCCAGCCGCACCTTCTCCTCGGTGATGACGATCCACCGCCAGTGCTGGAGGTTCTGCGCGGTGGGCGCCTGCACGGCCAGTTCCAGCGCCTCGCGCACCACCTCCGCCGGCACCGGCCGCTCGACGTCCAGGCGCCTGCGCACCGAGCGCGTGGTCGTCAGCAGCCGGTCGACCTCGCCCAGGTCGAAGAGGGACGCGACCGTCATGCCGGCCCTCCGAGGAGTACGGCCCCGCGGACGGACCCGATCGCGCCGGTCAGCGCCACGGCCGCGGCCACGTCCGCCGTCACACCGGGGCTGGTGACGTACCGGGACCGCGCGCCGATCTCGGGCTCGGCGAGCCCGTTCACCGGCGGGACGATTCCCTCGCGCACGGCGAGGGCCGCCACCGCGAGGTTCATCACGCCGGAGGCGGCCTGGCAGTCGCCGGTCAGTGCCGCCGGGGCGGTCACCAGCGCGTCCGGCAGGCAGGCGGCGAGCGCTTCCGCCTCCGCCGCGTCCTGCGGCCTGCCGTCGGCGATCCCGACGGCCAGGTCCGGCTCGCGGCCGCCGCGCCGGACCGCGGCGGCCAGGCCGCGCTCCACCGCCGCCGCCTCCCCGGCGGGCCCGCGCCTGGCGTGCGCCGTGCTCAGCACCCGCGCGTACGGCACGCCGCCGCGCGCGTCGCAGTGCTCGGCCGACTCCACCACCACCGCGACGGCGGCGGCGCCCGGCACCATCCCGTCCCGTGCGCGGTCGTAGGGCCGGGCCGAACCCGTCTCGGACAGGACGCCGCCCGCGGCCATCGCCCGGTACATCGGCTCGTTGAACCCGTCGGCGGCCAGCACCACGACCACCTCGGCCTTGCCCGCCGCGATCAGCTCCAGCGCGCAGTCCAGGGCCAGCGAGGCCGACACACCGCCGTGGCAGATGGTGGTGGTCTCGCCGCGCAGCCCCAGCGCCTGGCAGACCGCCCCGCCGGTGGCGTTCAGCACGACGCTGGAGAAGTCGAGGACCGAGGTGTGCCTGGGGTCCTTCGCCACACTGCGGTCGAAGCCCTGCACGGCCTCGGTGGAACCGCCGGCCGTGGCGAAGACCAGGCCGACCTCGTCCAGGTCCGACCTGCGCAGCGCCAGCCCGGCGTCCTCCCACGCCAGCCGGGTGGCCGCGGTGGAGAGCCTGGACAGGTTGTTCATGTGCCGCCACACGTTCCTGGGCGCGTAGGACCGCCCGTCGAGCGACGGCGCCTGCGCGCCCGCGCCGGCGGGGTGCCAGGAGGTGTCGAAGGCGGTGACGGGCGCGATGCCGGATCTGCCCTCGGCCAGGGCGGCACGCCACTGCGGCACGCCCACGCCCAGCGCGGACACCGGGCCGAGCCCCGTGATCACGGCCGGCCGCGGCCCTCGGACCGCGCGCCCGCCGCCACGCGGCTTGCGCAGGACGACCGAGACGTTGTTGCCGCCGAAGGCGTAGTTGTTGGAGACCACGACGTCGACCCGGGCGGCGCGCGGCAGGTTCGGTACGAAGTCCAGGTCGGCGGCGTCGATGTCGGCCTGGTCGAACCCGGCGGTGGGCGGCACCGTGTCCTCGCTCAGCGCGAGCACGCCGGCCAGCGCCTCGATTGCGCCCGACGCGCCGAGCGTGTGCCCGACGAACGACTTGACGCTGCTGATCGGCACCTGGGGAGCCCGCTCGCCGAAGACGGTGCGCATCACCTTGCGCTCCATCGCGTCATTGGCGGGGGTGCCGGTGCCGTGGCCGCAGACGTAGTCGACGTCACCGGGCCCCAGCCCGGCCTCGCCCAGCGCACGCCGCACGGCGCTCGCACCGCCACGGCCCGTCGGGTCGGGGGCGGTCGGGTGGTGGGCGTCGGCCGACAATCCGTAGCCGGCCACCTCGGCGAGGATCACGGCTCCCCTGCGCAGCGCGTGCTCCTCCGACTCCAGCAGCAGGAACGCCGCCCCTTCGCCCAGGCTGAGCCCGTCGGACCTGCTGTAGGGGCGCGTCGGGCCGGGGCTGAGCGCCTGCAGCCCGTTGAAACCCGCCGTCACGTCGAAGAGCAGCGGGTCCAGCCCGCCCGCCAGCATGACGTCCGCCTCTCCCGTCACGATCTTGTCCCTGGCCAGACCCACCGCGTTGCCGCCGGCCGCGCAGGCGGTGCTGACCAGGATCCGCGGGCCGAGCGCCCCGATCCGCTGGGCGATGAGGTCGAGCGAGGCGTGCATGGGCCGGTAGTTCCATTCACCTCGCGCGTTGCGGGTCTTGCGTGCCGCCACGCACCTGCCGAGGACGACGCCGAACCGTTCGCCGTCCGTCCCGCCCGGGTCCAGCGCCCCGTGCGCGATGGCCTGCCGCGCGGCCACCAGGCCCATCCGCGAGTCCCTGTCGAGCTCCAGGTCCGCGCCCGCGAGCTGGTCGAGCAGCCATTCGTCGGGAATCTGGCCGGCGTACGCGGAGTCGAAGACCGCGTACGCCGGATCCTGTATGGGGGTGATCGCGCTCTGTCCCGACAACAGCCGCACCCAGAACTCCTTGGGATCCCTGCCGCCCGAACAGACGATCCCGAGACCGGTCACGGCAACGGAATGAAACTCCACCGGTGGCCCTTTCCTAGGAGATCGGGGTGATCCAGCTCTTGGGGCGGACGTACGGCGTGTTGAGCGTCTCGACCTCCAGCCCGCCCTCGTGGTCGACCGTGAAGGGCAGCCCGGCGGCAGCGAGCGAGACCTCGATCCGCATCAGGCCGAGGACGGCGCCCAGCCGGCCGCTGACGACGGCGTGCACCACGGAGCCGACGGGCCGGCCGTCCGCGAGCACCCGGGCGCCGCGCGGCGGCGGTGTCGCGTCCGGGGAGCCGGCGAAACCGATCGTCTGGACGGCCGCGCCGCCCTCGAACTCGGCCATCATCGCCGCGCGGCCGGTGAACGACTCCTTGCCGGAGTCGACCAGCCAGTTCAGCCCTTGCGCGATCACGCCGAACTCGTCGCTCACCTCACGCTGCATGATCGGCTGCCGGACCTCCAGCATGGCCGTCTCCACCGCCTCCAGACCCACGGGGGTGGCGTCCACGGAGGCGCTCTTCCAGAAGGCACGCGCCGTGTCGTGGTCGGCGATGACCTTGTAACCGTATTCGCCGGTGACACCGGTACGGGCGAGCAGCACCGGCCTGCCGTCGAACTCCGTGTCGGCCGTCGACTCGTACGGCATGATGGACAGGCCCTCGCCGAAGACGTGCGAGATGATCCGCCAGGCGCTCGGGCCCTCCAGGCCGACGACCGTCAGCTCCCCGCTGCGGTCGACGAGCTCCACCCCGTCGTCCGCGCAGGCGGTCATGTGCGCCCACAGCCGCTCGCCGCCGCCGACCGAGCTCTCCAGCAGCACGCCGCCGTCCCGGCCGTAGACGGTGACGATGTCCACCACCCTGCCCGCCTCGTCCAGGACCAGGCTGCAGACCGTACGCTCCCCGGCCAGATATTCCACATCCCTGGTGAGCAGGCGCTGCAACCACTCCACATGGTCCCCGCGCACCTCGACGAGGCGGCAGGTGCCCCAGTCGATGAGACCGACGCCGTCACGCAGGCTCTCGTACTCTTTGTCCGGCTCCTCACGTGGATCGGCCATCCGCCAGACGGCCTCCACCCCGGCCATGGTCTGATATTCGGCGGTGTCGGGGTGAACCGCTCGTAACGGTGACGTGCCGTGCGTCACGGTGGTCATCTGCTGCCTCCTACCGAGGTCGTACGTGCGTTGCTGGAGGGGCGCTCGGAGTAGGCGGCGGTGAGCACGCCGGTGACGACGACGTCGCCCGCGACCTTGCCCTCGCCGCGGAACTCGCTGACCCCGTTCGCGCCGGCGATGTGCTCGACCCTGAGGATGAGCTGGTCGCCCGGCACGATCATCTTGCGGAACCTGACGTTGCGCAGGCTCGTGAGATAGCCGTCGACGCCTGCGCCCTCTCCGCGGCCGGCCCGCTCGACCGCGCAGGTCAGCAGCGCGAGCTGGCACATCGCCTCGACCGCGAGGACGCCGGGCAGGACGACCTTGCCCGGGAAGTGGCCGGCGCACCACGGCTCGTCGGCGGTGACGTTCTTCACCCCGACCGCGCTGACGCCCGGAACAACCTCGCGCGCCGCGTCGAGCATGAGCATCGGCCAGCGGTGCGGAAGGAGCCGGGCGATCTGGTCGCAGTCGAGGGCGAGCGGGGCCGCGGGGTCTGTCATGCCTGCAGTTCGAGCTCGGCCTGCCGGCTGCTGCGCCGCAGCTCCGGCTCGACCGAGTTGGCCAGGGTGCTCACCGAGCCGAACACCGAGATCTGGCTCTCGTACAGGGCCACCCCGAACTCCACCTCGATGCCGACGGCGAGTTCGAGGAAGTCGAGGCTGTCGAGCTCCAGCCCGCGCCCGAACAGCGACTGGTCGTCGGTGATCCACTCCGGGTCCATCGTCAGGTCCAGGCGCGTGACGATCATTTCCTTGATGCGGGAGCAGGTCGCGCGTCGGCGCTCGACCTCCGCGCGCATCTCCTGAATGTCCATGCTCTGTACTCCTCTTGGGTGCTGCACCGGCTACGGAAGGTCACCGACCACGAAGCCGCCGCCATGTACGTCGAAAACCGAGCCGGTGATGTACGAGCCGCGGCTGGAGGCCAGGAAGCTCACCAGGTAGGCGATCTCCTCGGGCTGCCCCAGCCGGCCCAGGCCGATCTTGGAGCGGTAGTGTTCGCGCCGGGCCGGGGAGATTCCGTGCGTCATGTCCGTCTCCACGAACCCGGGAGCCACCACGTTGACCCTGATGCCGCGCCGGCCGACCTCCGTCGCCAGGGTCTTGGAGAAGGCGATGATGCCTCCCTTGGAGGCGGCGTAGTTCGTCTGCCCCGGCTGGCCTCCGTAGACGCCGGCGGCCGAGGAGATGGTGACGATGGAGCCGCTGCGGTTGTGCTCCATCAACCGGACGGCCTCCCGGCAGGACAGGAAGGTGCCTGTCAGGTTGACGTCCAGGACCTCGCGCAGGGTCTCCGTCCTCATGGTGATGAGGTGGCGGTCCTTGACGATGCCGGCGTTGGACACCAGCACGTCCAGGCGGCCGTACGTCTGCCTGATCCCCCGGAACAACTCGCGGACCGACTCCTCGTCGGAGGCGTCGGCCTTGACCACGGTGATCCGCCCGCCCGCCGACTCGATGAGCCGGACGGTCTCCTTGGCGGCCTCCTCGTCCTGCCGGTAGGTCGCGATCACCTCCGCGCCCTCGTGGGCCAGGTCCACGGAGACGGCCCGGCCGATCCCCTTGACCCCACCGGTGACCAGGGCCACCGTGCCCGCTGGGAAGAGCATCGGGACTCCTCTCGTGCTCGAAGTGCGGGCCTGCCGGTGCCGCCCGGCGCAGCGGGCGGCACGGCGTCTCCGCGGCGTGGCTAGGTGACGGCGATGGAGGCCAGGACGGGGCTGGGCGAGGGATAACAGCCCGACGGGGCGACGATCGGATCGGGGTCGAACGGCACCACGGCGGTGACGCGCAGCCCGGGATCGGTGTAGCTGGTGCCCTTGACCTTCATCTGCACGGTTCCGGTCGTGTTGGCCGCGGTGGCGTTGATCCTGATCTGCGGCATGGTCACGGTCGTCCCGGCGGTCAGCGGCCCGGGCACCTTGAGCGTCACGCTGTTGGTGGTGGTGGTCACCGTCGGAACACCTGAGCCGATGTTGGAGCCGCCCGACAGGCTCGCGCCTGTCACGCTGGCGGGGCCGCTGAACTGCAGCGAGAGGGTGAAGTCGCGCAGCTCGGTGATCGGGGCGCCGCTCACCTCCGTGGGAACGGTGTACGGGGCCGACGTTCCGGTGCCCGTGAACGTGGCGCGACGCTGGACGGACGTGGGTGTGTTCGACGTGATCGTCTGCGAGGTGGTGAAGACGATCCCGTCGAAGGGCCAGTCGGCTTGGCAGGCCAGCGTCACCGGCGTGGTGACGACGGCGGCGTGGGCCGGGGCCGAGTAGAGCGTGGAACCTGCGACAAGCGCGGCACCGAAGGCCACACTTGCGATGCGGTGCGATTTCCTTATGCCCATGAATTCCTCCCGCGCTACAGAATGGAGCTGGATGATCCATGGAGGGTCCACGCCACATACACATCAGGTCCACACACCGGTACACGCCCAGGAAAGGCCGCTGTTTCGCCGTTAGCATCCGTCGGTGTGGATATCTTCGAGGCGCTGTACACGACACGCGCCATGCGGAGGGTGAAGCCGGACCCTGTTCCCGACGAGGTCCAGCGGAGCATTCTCGACGCGGCCGTACGCGCGCCCAGCGCGGGCAACGAGCAGAAGTACCGATTCGTGCTGGTGGACGACCAGGCGGTGAAGGAGCAGTTCGCCCCGCTCTACCGTGACGCGCTCGCCAGGCTCTTCGCGGGCCCTTACAAGGAGCTCGTCCGCACGGCCGGGGAAACGGACGGCCGGCGTTTTCTGACCTCCGCCCGATATCTGGCGGACAATTTCGAGACGTATCCCTTGTTGCTGTTCGCCTTCTCGACGGACACCTCGGGTTCCTCGGTCTTTCCGGCCGTGTGGAGCGCCCAGCTCGCCGCCCGCGCGCACGGCGTGGGCAGCACGCTGACCACCGTGCTCGGCATCTACCATCCGACGGCGACGATGCGGATCCTGGGCGTGCCGAAGCCGGAGGGCTGGCGGCCGTCGTGCATGGTCACCTTCGGCTATCCCACCGGCCGCTGGGACGTCGCCGTCCGGCGTCCCGCCTCGCAGGTCAGCTACCGCAACCGGTGGGGAGCCGGCGTCGGCCTCGATCTCGACGAGCCGGTCTGGCGGCCGGGCACCTGATGGGCCCCTTACGTGTCTGTTCGGCGGCCGGCCGTCTGACGGGCCGCTCCCGGCCGTGCCTGCGCCGGGGGTGCTCGTGAGCCGTCTGACGGACCGCCACGCGGTGGTCACCGGAGCCGCCTCGGGCATCGGCTGGGAGATCGCCAGGCTGTTCCACGCCGAGGGGGCCGCGGTGTCGCTGATCGACAGCGACGACGAAGGGGTCCGCGCCCGCGCCGCCGAGCTCGGTGAGCGGGCCTTCGCCGCGTCCGCCGACGTCACCGAGGAGGTCCCGCTCGAACGGAGCCTGGACGCCGCCGTGCGCGCCTTCGGCCCGCCGCGCGTCTGCGTGAACTCCGCGGGCGTGAGCGCCTTCGGGCCGATCGCCCGGCTCACGCTGCGTGAGTGGCGCCGGGTCGTGGACGTCTGCCTTACCGGCGTCTTCCTCAGCGTCAAGCACGAGGCCCGGCGCATGACGGGCGGCGGGTCGATCGTGAACATCGCCTCGCTCACCGCGCGCCGGCCCGCCGAGGGTTTCGCCGCCTACTGCGCCGCCAAGGCGGGCGTGGAGATGTTCACCCAGGTCGCCGCGATGGAGCTGGGAGCCGCGGGCATCCGGGTGAACGCGCTGGCCCCGGGGGTGGTGCCCACCCCGTTGTCCGCGACGCTCACCGAGCCGCCGCTGCGCGACGGGTTCGTCGCCGCCACGCCGCTGGGCCGCATGGGCGAGCCCGCCGACATCGCGCCCGCCGCCCTTTTCCTGGCCTCGGACGATTCGTCGTGGATCACCGGCGACCTGCTCATGGTGGACGGAGGCGCTCACACGAGGGGGTATCCCGATGCGCGGGAGTTTCTCCTCAACGCCCGGCGCGGACAGCGCCGCTGACTTTCACCCGTGTGTTTTCCCCCGCCGCTCATCCGTGTCGAGAACGGGCTGTTACGGTAGGGCCTTTTCCCTGGCAAGCGCTTGCTACCATACGCACCGGAACACAACAAGATCTTGACCGGCGACAGGGTGGCGGATATCTTCACGAGCGGTTGGGTTTACAGCAAATTCCTCCATCGGGGCCGAAGGTCTGCACTGGATGCTGCGCCAACCACGCAGAGCACAATTCCCACTACTCGCAGGCATTCCGGCCTCTCTCACGTCGCCGTCCACAGACGGGCCCGACGTAATCCGGACTTTCGGCTTGCGATAAAGGAGAGGTGTTGTGCTCACCCCGCCGTCGCCGCGTCCCCAGGACCAGGAACCCACGGCCCACGTGCGCCGCCCCACTTTTCAGCTGCTCGGCAACGTCAGCGTCCGCCCGAGCACCGGGGGCCAACTCGCGTTACGCCCCAAACACCGTCAGTTGCTCGCGCTGCTGCTTCTCCAGGCGAACTCCCCGGTGCCGACCGAGGCGCTGATCGAGCGGCTCTGGGACGGCACGCCACCCGCCTCGGCGTTCGGCAACCTGAAGACCTACATATGGGAGTTGCGCAGGTCGATCTCGCCGCACGACCCCGCCGCGGCGCCGATCGACACCGTCTCCAACGGCTACCGCGTCACGGCCGACGCCGGCAACCTGGACGTCATCCGCTTCAGGCAACTGGCCCGCGAAGGCCACCAGGCCCTCGGTCACAACGACCACATCACCGCCTGGGACCGCTTCGACCAGGCCCTGCGCACCTGGAACGGCCGGGCGCTGCAGGACTCCCGCACGCTCAGGGCGCTGCGCGACGAGTCCGACCGTCTCGAGGAGCAGCGCGTCAGCGTGGTGACCGAACTGGTGGACCTGCTGATCGCACGCGGCGCGTACGCCGACTCCATCGATCGCCTGCACTCGGTGATGAACCCCGGCAAGCCCAGGGAACGGCTCTGGGCCCAGCTCATGCTCGCCCTCTACCTCGACGGCCGGCAGATCGAGGCGCTCGGCACCTACCAGCAGTTACGCCGGCTGCTGATCGACAGTGCCGGGATCGACCCCACCCACTTCGTCCAGCGGCTGCACGAGCGTATGCTCTCGGCCGACGTCACGCTGGGCGTGAGCTGGGGGGGTTCGGCGGGCGCCACGATCTTCTAGACAGCCGAACACGTTCTCGTACAGACTTCTGCAGTGCCCGGACACAAGCGCATGCACGGTGATCTGGCCCGGTCATTGGCCTTGTTCCGGGCATTCAGGTCGGAGCAGAGCGCGCCCGAGGCCTTCTACACCACGCTCGCCGAGGACACCGCGGCACTGCTGGGTCACTACACCCGCCTCGACGGTAAGACCGTGCTGGACGTGGGCGGCGGCCCCGGCTACTTCGCCGCGGCGTTCCGTCGCGCGGGCGCCCGCTGCGCGTGCGTGGACGTCGACGCGGGAGAGCTCACCGGCACGGGCGCGTCCGGCGGCGTGCTGGGCAGCGCGCTCGACCTTCCCTTCGCCGACGGGTCCGTCGACGTCTGCTTCTCCTCCAACGTGCTGGAACACGTTCCACGTCCGTGGCGGATGGCGGCGGAGATGGCCCGGGTCACCCGGCCGGGCGGCCTGCTCTTCCTGGCGTACACCAACTGGCTGTCCCCCTGGGGCGGGCACGAGACCTCGCCCTGGCACTATCTGGGGGGCGAGCGGGCTGCCCGCCGGTGGGAGGCCGGACACGGCCGGCCGCCCAAGAACCACTACGGGCGGACCCTCCATCCGGTCTCCGTGGCCGGCGGCCTGCGCTGGGCCCGCTCACGCGAGGACCTCCAGGTCGTGGACGCGCTGCCCCGCTACCTGCCCTGGTGGTGCCGCCCGGTGTTACAGGTGCCGATCGTTAGGGAGTTCGCCACGTGGAATCTGGCCCTGGTCCTGCGCAAACGGCCCTGAACGGCAGGAACCCCGCCCTCGACGGCATCCGCGCGCTGGCCGCGCTCGGCGTGTGGGTGCTGCACGTGGGCGGCCACACCAACGTCGTCCACCAGGACGGCATGGTCGCCTGGATGGCCAGCCGCCTGGGCATCGCGGTGCCGGTCTTCTTCCTGCTCTCCGGCCTGCTGCTGTACCGGCCGTGGGCCAGGGCCGTGCTGGAGGGCGCGGCGCCGCCGCGGACGGGCCGCTACCTGTGGCGCAGGGCCCTGCGGGTGCTGCCCGCCTACTGGCTGGTCACCGTGCCCGTCCTGCTGCTGTGGAGCGCGCCCGACCTGGCCGACCGGCTCGCGTGGATCTTCCTGCTGCAGAACTACGCCGAGGACCGGCAGGCCGCCGACGGCCTCTACCAGATGTGGACGATGCCCGTCGAGGCCGCGTTCTACGTGCTGCTGCCGGTGCTCGCCTGGCTGCTGCACCGGTGGGCGCGCGGAGGCGACAGGCCGGTCAGGCTGCTGGCGGGCATCGCCGTGCTGCCTCTGGTCTCCGTGGCCAGCGTGGTCGCCGCGGACGCCTTCGACCAGCGGCAGTTCGCGCTCTGGCTGCCCCACCACCTGATCTTCTTCGCCGCCGGGATGGCCCTGGCGGTGTTGTCGGTGTGGATCGGCCGCAGCGCCGCCGTCGCCGCGCTCGCTCCGCAGTCGTTGGTGCTGGCCCTGCTGCTGTACGCGGTGCTGAGCACGGAACTGGCCGGGCCCCGTACGCTGACGCTGCCCACCTTGTCGCAGGCTCTGTGGCGCATGGCGCTGGAGGCGTCGGTGGCGGTGCTGGTCGTCACCCCCTTCGTGCTCGGCCTCGGGCCCGGCTCGCTCGCGTACCGGGTGCTGGGCAACCCCGTCATGGCCTACATGGGCCGCATCTCCTACAGCTTCTTCCTCTGGCACGCGCCCGTGATCACGCTCTACTACAAGCTCACCGGCACCCCCATGTTCGCGGGCGGCTTCGTCCGGGTGGCGCTCGTCACCTTCGTCGTCACGGCGCCGTTGAGCGCCGCCACCTACCACCTCGTGGAGGCGAACGCGCTGCGGCTCAGTCGGCTCGGGCGAGCGCCCGCCCCTCCACCGGGGCCACCGCCTCCTCAGCAGGCGGCTCCCGCCCTGTGACGAGTCCGCCGGCCAGCGCGCCGACGGCGGCGACGGCGGCCAGCTGCGGGACCTGGTCGGCGAGCCACGCCACCTCCAGCCCCTGCTCACGCAGCGCCATGGCCGCGGCCAGGCTCAGCGTCGCCACCCCGAACAACCCCGCGGGCGCGTGGCGGGCCCAGGCGGGCCTGGCCCCCGGCCGGAGCGCCGGGGCGGCGGCCGCGATCGCCACGAGCACGCCCGGCCAGCCCGCCACCCAGCCGCCGAAGGCCGGCGCGAGCACGATCGTGTACGGCGCCCGCCACCGCGCCAGGCGCGTGGCCGCCGCAGGAGCCGTGTGCCACATGTGCTCAGGGCCCCGGCCGCGCAGCACCAGCGCGGCCAGCCCGAGCAGGCCGATGCCGGCCAGCCCGAGGACCAGGGCCGTGCGGTAGAGCCCGTCGGGCACGTACTCGAGCCGGACCACGCCCGAGGTGCCCGCGGGCACCACC
Organism: Nonomuraea mesophila; assembly: GCF_004352805.1. Taxonomy (NCBI): domain Bacteria; kingdom Bacillati; phylum Actinomycetota; class Actinomycetes; order Streptosporangiales; family Streptosporangiaceae; genus Nonomuraea; species Nonomuraea mesophila. The sequence continues at coordinate 6,322 of NZ_SMLD01000076.1, read as the reverse complement.
CACGCCTGCTTCCAGCCGTCGAGCCGCGCCGGGGTGAGGGTCCTGCCGTCGATCGTGGCCCGCCAGCCCGTGTTGTAGTTCTCGTTGACGACCAGGAACGTGTCCTTGGGCGCGGTCACCTGGACCTGCCGCTCCGCCGGCGTCCACGAGCGGGCCACGGCCTGGCCCTCAACACGACGGGGAAGCGCGGGCGGCTCGCCGATCACCAGCTCGGTGACGGCGAACGGCTCCCAGCCGGCCACGCGCACCCGGTTGTCACCGGCCGCCAGCTCGGCCCCGGAGCAGCCGGTGACCGTCACCGGCCGCTGCTCCAGCAGGTCGGCGTGGGTGCCGGTGACCTTGGTCGGCACGGCGGCGCCGTTCACCTCGAGCTTCGGCCCCATCCCGCACGGCAGCCGGAAGGGGATGCCGACCGGCCGGCTCGCCGGGCTGACGCCGGGGATCACCAGCTCGGTGATCTGCAGCCGTTCGGAGACGGGGAAGAAGCGTAGCTTGAGCCGTTTCGTGGTGACCGGCTTGAAGCGCAGGAAACCGTCCTCGTCCACGGTGCCGGTGCGTACCCGGCCCTTGTCCCCCATGACAATGACGTCGAGCCGCCCCTGGTCGCCGCCCGGTCGGGCGACCTGGATCTGCGAGACGCGCCGCGGCTTCGCCCAGCCGATCGTGAGGGCCGGGCGGGTGTCGTGACCGGCCGGGACCCAGGTGGTGCTCGCGTCGGCGTCGAACGCCGCCCTCGGGGCGACCACGGCGTCCTCCCCCATCTGGGACGAGCCGGTCACGGAGGTCAGATCGCCGCCGAGCCGGGTGTAGCGCTCGACCAGCGCCGGGTCGCGCAGCACCGCCGAGCCCCGCACGTCCGCCGTACGCTCGGCCTCGGCCGTGAACGACCGGTCGAACCCGGCGCCCTCCTCACCCGGCCTGGCCAGCGTCGGGTTGCAGATCCACCGGTCCCTGCCGCGCATGCAGGCCGGGCGCGCGTCGAGCCCCGAGTCCATCACGTACGCCTCCCCCGCGCCGGGCAGGCGGATGCTCCGGCCGGGCGTCACACCCGGGATCGCGACCTCGGAGATGCCGACCCGTTCGCCGAACCTCCACGGCTTGGCGGACGTCGCCAGCACCTCGATCCGCACCCAGTTCGTCCGTCCCGGCGGCGTACGCAGCCACTGCGGCGTGCCGGGCGGGCCCACGTCCTGCTCCAGGCGTCCGCCTTCTGTGACCACGGCCACGCGCTCGACCGTCTGGCCGAGCAGCACGTTGTCGGTGAAGGTGACCATGAACCGGGGGACCGCGAGCCTGCGCGGCAGGTCCACGCGCAGCCACTCGCCCTCAGGCGGCTCCCAGCCACCGCTCTCCCAGCCGGTGCCGGCATCGCCGTCCAGCGCCGCCCACGGGCCGCGGGCCGCGCTGCTGAGGCCGGGGACCGCGCCCGCGTCGGCGACGGAGGAGGAGGCGCTGACGCCGGAGACGCCGTCGTACGCGGCGGTGGCGGTGTCGTCCAGCCAGGCGTCCTCCAGCACGTCCAGCTTCCTGACACCGGTGAAGTCGGCGCGTCTGTCGGCGGGCAGGGTGGGCGTCCAGTTCGACCGGATCTCGCCGAACTGCCGCTCGCGCAACCGCAGCGCGTCGCTCACCACCACCGGCGCCTCGTACGGGTGCCCGTCGTCGTTGACCAGCACAGGACCGTCGCCCAGCAGGCCCTGGTCGGCCATGGTGAGCAGCGAGTCCGGGCCGCCGCGCACCCGCACGGCCTGGTCGGCGGGCTGCACGCTCACCGGCTCCGACGCGCCCGCCACGTGGTACAGCTCCAGCGCCGGATGCGGCCAGTCGACCGTCTCCACCACGTCGTCCCCGGCCGTGTCGCCCACCTCGCCGCCGAACGAGCGCACCTTCGTGATGCCCGGCGACTCGCGCAACGCCTCGTGGATCCGGCTCGGCCAGGCGCCCTGGAGGTGCTGACGCATCAGGTCGTTGCGCACCAGTACGTGGTGCACGCCCATCCTGCGCAGCACCTCGGTCAGCCCGGCGGAGCCGTGCCCGGCGGCGAGCCGCTGGTCGACGACGTCGAGCAGCCGGGTCAGGCCGACCGACCCGGCCGCCGCCACCTGCCTGGTGGTCCAGCGGGCCTGGAACAGCGGCTGCATGGGGTCGTCCATCGGCCGGCCCCAGAGGTATTCGCCGAACTTGGCGCCGGGCACGACCAGCACCCCCTCGTCGCCCGCGTGCTCGTTGACCCAGGCCGCCGCCTCCTTCCAGTAGAGCGGCACCTCCTTGAACGAGCCGGGCGCGGCCAGGCCCTGGTCGAAGACCGGCAGGACGAGCGCGGCGAAAGCCGCCACGGCCACCGCCCGCAACCGCAGCCGCGCCCCCGCCAGCAGGTGGGCCAGCCCGAAGGCCAGCGCCAGCCGCACCAGCGGGTCGAACTTGCGCAGGTTCCGCAGCGGCGCGAGCGGCCCGTCGAGCAGCCACCGCACCGGCTCGGCCACGACCGGCTCCAGCGCGCTCGCGTGCCCCGCGACCATCGCCGCCGCGCCCACCAGGAACACCGCGACGACGAAGCCCCTGGCGGGCAGGTCGCGCCGGGCCAGCCCGGCCAGGCCGAGCGCCGCGATCAGGCCGGTGACCAGCACCATCGCGGCCGACGTGGCGATGGCGTAGCCGGGCGGCTGTTCGGCCACCCCGCCGACCGGCAGGTAGCGCACCCAGTCCGCGGCGCCGCGCAGCACGTTGGTGAGCGAGGTGACCTGCGTGGTGGCCGCGGTCGTCTCGGTGTAGGGCAGGAACGAGAACGCGTACCGCCCGACGAGCAGCAGCGGCAGCCACCAGAACAGCGTGGCCACCGACACCGCCGCCGCCCACCAGCCGAGCAGCCGCGCGCGCGGCACCGGCGCCGGGCGCGTCAGCACGTACAGGACCGGGACGACGAGCACGGCCAGCACCGCCGCCGCGTTCACGCCTCCGCAGCACGCCACCGCCAGCGCCGACCTGATCGCCCCCCTCGCGCGCCGGCCGGTCTCGGCGGCGGTGAGCAGCGGGAGCAGGATCCACGGCAATGTCGCGGCGGGCAGCCACTCGATCGAGATCTCGCCGAGGATGGACAACGCCCGCGGGGCCAGCGCGTAGGCCAGGGCGGCGGCGATCCGGGCGCCCGGAGTGCCGATCCCGAGCCGGCGGGTCAGCCGGGCCACGCCGAGGAAGGCCACGCACATCAGCAGCGTCAGCCAGAGCCGCTGCGTCACCCACGCGTCCAGCCCGGCCACCTCGCCGAGCGCGAAGAACGGGCCCATCGGGAACAGGTAGCCCGCGATCTGGTTCTGCAACTGCCCGAAGTGCTGGACGTCCCACAGGTGGGTGGCCCGCTCCAGCCAGCCGATCGGGTCGAGCGCGAGGTCGATCTTGGTGTCGGAGATGATCCGGCCCGGCTCGGTGGTGAACGCCAGCACGGCCAGGCCGAGGCAGCAGATCGCCAGCCACAGCCGGTGCCGCGCCCGCACGCTCACCACCAGGTCGGCGGCGCCGCCCGCAGGGGCCTTCCCGCCCGCCGCGGTGCCCTTCGCGGCCTTCCCGCCCGTCGCCTCCCGGGCCTTGCTCTGCCGGCTCCGTGTCACGGCCACGGCTCCTCGTGGCCGGGGGCGGCGGCGCGGCCCTGGAGCAGGGCGAGCATGCGGTTGGCGCTCCGGTCCCAGCGGAACCGGGCCGCCCAGGCGCGGCACCGCTCGCCGTAGGCGTCGCCCTGCGCGCCGTCCAGCTCGTCGAGGGCCGCGGCCACGCCCTTGGCGAGGTCCGTCCCCTCGGGCAGGAGCCAGCCGGTCTCGCCGTGCCGTACCGCGTCACACAGCCCGTCCACGTCGAAGGCGACCGTCGGGACGCCGAGGGCCGCGGCCTCCAGCACGGACAACCCCCAGCCCTCGCCCTGCGAGGCGGTCACGTGCAGCCACGCGCCGGCGACCAGCCGCTGCTTGGCCTCCTCCGGCAGGTGGCCGTGCAGGGTGACGCCCTCGGGCAGCCGGTCGCGCAGCCGCGCCTCGTCGGGCCCGCGGCCGATGATGTCCACGTGCAGGTCCTGGCGGCGTTCCCTGAGCTGCGCCACCGCGTCGATGAGCAGATCGACGCGCTTGTGCGCGACCAGCCGGCCCACGCAGACCAGGCGCGCCGCGGGACTGCGGCCGGCGGCCACCACCGGCTCGTGCACGCCGTTGGGGACGAGGTGGATCGGCCCGGTCCACCGCAGCCGATCGCGCATCGCGGCCGCGGTCGAGGGCGACACCGCCACGCTCGCGTACCGGCGGTAGGTCCACCGCGAGAGCGGCCCTTCCATGAACCTCCCGACCGCCGCCGCCCACCGCGGCAGGTGCACGCCGAACTGCCGGTCGTGCACGTGGTGGATCACGCACAGGACGCGCGTACGGCGGGGCAGCACCCACGGGGTGAAGAACGGGATCCCGTTCTGGCAGTCGAGCACCGCGTCGAACCGGCTGCGCCGGAGCAGCACCCAGGCGAGCACCAGGGGATAGACGGTCAACGGACCACCCATGCGGACGAACCGCACCCCCTCGACGTGCTCCTGCCGGCGCTGCCCAGGGGCGCGGGCGGTGACGAAACACACCTGGTTGCCCAGGGCGGCCAGACGACGCGCCATCTCCCAGGCGTAGGTCTCGGCGCCGCCGGCGGCGGGGTGCCACGGGTCGCGCCAGTTGACCACGGCGACACGCAGCCGGGCGACCTCCCGTACGTTCACGGAGAGCCGACGGGGTCGAGCGGGTGCTCCCGCAGCGGCCGGGCGGCGGTCCGCGCCTCGTGGCGCAGCGCCAGCCAGATGCGGCCGAGCTCGAGCAGGATGCCGGCGCTGTGCCGGGCCGGGGAGAAGCGCGATCCGGGCATGTCACGCCATCGTACGGGGATCTCCCGCAGGACCGCGTCGCGCTCGGCGCACCGGGCGAGCAGTTCGACGTCGAAGGTGAACCCCGGCGTGCGCAGCCCGGCCGCCACCTCCCGGGCCAGCGGCCCGTCGAAGAACTTGAACCCGCACTGGGTGTCGCTCACGCCGGGCACGATCATCCGGGCCAGTCTGCGGAAGACGGCCGCGCCCAGCTCGCGGACCCGGCTGTGCCGGTTGTCCACTTCGGAGAAGGGGTGCGCGCGCGACCCCACGACCACCCGCTCGCCGCACAGGAGCAGGCCCACGGCCACGTCGATGGTGTCGAGATCGGTGGCCATGTCAGCGTCGCAGAACCCGACGAAGGGCGCTCGGGTCCGCAGCAGGCCGGTGCGCACGGCGGCTCCCTTGCCGGGAACCGGGCACTGTGTCAGGGAGACCGGGACCGCGCCGGACGGCCAGGCTCTGACGATCTCGGCCGTGGCGTCGGTGCTGTTGTTGTCGACCACGACCACGGCGCTGGGGAACGGCATGCCGGCGAGCTTCGCGCACAGGCTCAGGAGCCCTTCGAAGATCCGCCCCTCCTCGTTGTACGCGGGGACGACGATCTCGAGCAGTGGTGACGGGTTCGTCCTGCCTGGGCGGAAGGGCGCCATGGGTGCCTGGACTACCGTGTGCCGTAGTTGTAGAGGGGCTTGTTGACCGGCGTCGCGGGGGCTCCGGTGAGGGTGACGGTGGTGACCGTCGCCACGAGCGCCGCCACGGCGGTTCCTATGATCGCGGCCATGAGGATTTTGATCATCGAGCCCATCTCCTCGTAGGAACGAAAGGGAGAGCGATCTTAACCTAGAACCAATTCTTGCTACTCGGAAGTAGTTTGCGGGAACGTAATCAGAGCGATGATCGCCCTCAGCCGGGCCCCGCCGGGGTCAGGTGAGCCGGTACAACCGCAGCTCAGGCGTGTTCACCAGGAGCTCGGCCTCGTGGAGCCATGACGCGAAGCGCCGCAGCTCGGCCGGCGTTCCCGCGTCCACCACGACGTACAGGAAACCCGCTCCGGCGAGATCAGGCGACGGACCGGCTATTACACGTTCTACCGAGCGGGCCCGCTCGTCCTCGCTGCCGACCACCATCCCGTCGACGCGCACCGTGTCGGCGGCGACCACGTCCCGCCCGGGGGCGGCGAAGAAACGTTGTGCGGGGTCGAGCACGGCCCGGTTCCCGTTCCACCGGAAACGGCGGTAGGACTCGAACGGGAGGATCAGGACGTCGCCGGGCGCGACATCACTCCTGATCACCTCCCGGGCGGCCGTCCAGCCGCCGGGATAGCCGACCGCCTCCAGCGCTCCCGCCGCGCCCCACGCCATCGTGGGCAGCACGGCGAGCGGCGCCAGCAGCATCGCCCCCACCCACCTCGCCCCGCCCCGCGCCTCCGGCCCCCCGGGTACC
>NZ_SMLD01000075.1:0-42138 GCF_004352805.1 Nonomuraea mesophila | reverse complement strand
TTCCCGCGGGGCGCTCTGCTCCTTGAGCCGCTGGGCGACAGCCACCAACTCCAGCAGACCTTCGATGCCAATCATCGCAGCTCCAGGCCCTAACAGCTATATAGGTGCACTGTAGAAAGCTGCTTGAACGAGGCTGGCGCGACATGAAACAGATCATCGACCTGCGGCCGGTCCATCACCGGCTCGAATGTCGAACCCGGGACAGGGGGCGTCACCGACACGCCCGGCCGAGATCCACACCCAGTGCGGCCGCCGGGCACGGGAATCGTCTTCTTGCTTGACCACGAATCAAACTGAACAGTATGGTTTGTCGCGGGGAGGCGAGATGATGGCGAGTCAGGACTCGGCACGCAGCAACGCCAAGCGGGCACAGATCCAGCAGGGCGCCACGCGGGTCTTCCTGGCCGAAGGATTCGCCGGCGCCACCACGGACGCCATCGCCAAGGCGGCGGGGGTGTCCAAGCAGACGCTGTACGTCTACTACCGCAGCAAAGAGCAGCTCATGGTGGACGTGCTCGACTCCCTGCTGTCGAAACTGAACCGCGACCACGCGGTGCTGGACAGTGACCGGCCGGCGAGCACGCTGCCCGAGTTGCGCCAGACCCTGACGGACCTGGCGTACGAGGTGCTGGAAGCCGTCTCCGGCAGCGACTACCTGGCGCTGGCGCGGGTCATCATCGCCGATTCACCCAGGGTGCCGGAGATCGGGCGGCTGTGGGCGCAGACGATCACCACCAGCGTCCGCCCGCTGGTGACGGAACTCCTGGAGCGGGCCCGCGACTACGAACTGATCGAGGTCGCAGACCTGGACGCGGCCACCAGGCTGTACGTGGGCGGTGTGCTGACCTACTTCCTGCCGGACGGCATCGTAGCGGCCAACGGGCCGGCGGCCGCCCCGGACCGCGAACGGATCGAGCAGATCGTGGACCTGTTCCTGCGGGCACTCACCATCACCTGATCGCCCCGACGGGCGAGTTTCCCTTGTTCACGCCTCGTTATCAAACTGAACAGTACAGTTCTATAGCGCCGAGGAATCGGCGGAAAGGACGGACGACATGACCTTCGCCTGGGGCGGGCTGACCGAAGGGCCCACCACGTACGCCGAAGAGCACCCGCCGGCGGAGGCGGTGACACACACCAGCTCCGTGCAGGTGCTCACCATGGACAGGCTGGACATCGGCCCGCAGGTCGTGGGAGGCCCGGCGGTCTTCGCAACGCTGATGACCGAGAAGTTCAGCGGCGGCATCGACGGCCTCGGGCACGCCGACCATGTCCGGGTCGTCCAGCCTGACGGCTCGCAGATCGTCGCCGGCGTCGAGCGCATCGTCGGCTCGGTCGATGGCCGGTCGGGAACGTTCGTGCTGACCTGCTACGGCTACGGCGACCGGCCGGGATCGGCCCGAGGCTACTGGACCGTGGTGCCCGGATCCGGCACCGGCGAGCTGGCCGGGCTGCGCGGACGCGGCACATTCACCGTACGGCAGGAGCCAGACGGTACTTGGCACGCCGAGGACGCCTTCACGCACTGGTACGAGAAATGAGCACCCGCATGATGCCCGGCAACGTCCGCGTGGGATATCTCCAGACAGACGGCGTGCGCATCTATCACGAGGCCCGCGGCAGCGGTCCCGTGCTGATCTTCGTGCCCGGCGGCAGGGGGGCCGCCGCCGCTCCCCCGCGACTTGTCCGATCCTCGCGCGGCGATGGAGGAGCACGCCCGGCAGCGCGCTGGCGGCAGGGCTGCCCGACGGCGTGGAGATGATCTCTGCCTGCTTGGGTCCGCCACGCAGCGCTACATGACCGGGACATGAACGTGACCTCACGGCACTGCCAGGCTCCCATCGACAATTTCGTACCCAAGGATGAGAGAACCCACGATGACCAACATCTGGCATGAAAGCTTCCGCGCCGAGCCGTACCCGACGTATGCGCGGCTACGTGGCCAGGCACCCGTCCACCAGGCGACCGGTCCCATGGGCAGCGAGTTCTGGCTGATCAGCCGCTACACCGAAGCCCGTGCCGCACTCAACGACCCACGGTTGGCCAAACACCCTTCCCACGCCCCAGCCTGGCTGCACAACTTCGGCGTCGGAGCAGCGGACAGCCCGACACCTGTGGGCCTCAACATGCTCTCCAGTGACCCGCCCGATCACACCCGGCTGCGCAGGCTCACGATGAAGGCCTTCACCCCCAAGCGCGTCGAGCGGCTCAGGCCCCGCATCCAGCAAATCACCGACGAACTGATCGCCAACCTGGCCGGACTCACGCGCTTCGACCTGATCGAGGACCTCGCCTTCCCGCTCCCCATCATCGTCATCTGCGAGCTGCTCGGCATCCCTGGCGAGGACCGCGACGACTTCCGCACGTGGACCCGCGCCCTCATCCCACCGTCCACCCCCGAGGGCCTGGCCAGCCTGCGCACAGCCCAGACGGAGATGACCGAATACCTCACCAGGCTGGTCGCACGCAAGCGGGACGAGATCGACCACACGAGCGATCTCGACAACCTGCCCGATCTGGTCAGCGCCCTCATCGTGGCCCGAGACGAGTACGACCGGCTCTCGGAGGACGAGCTTCTCGGCACGATCCGCATCCTCCTCACCGCTGGGCACCACACCACCGTCAACCTCATCGGCAACGCCATGCTCGCGCTGCTTCGCCACCCCGACCAGCTGGAGCTCCTGCGCGCCCGCCCCGACCTGCTCCCCGGCGCAATCGAGGAACTGCTCCGCTATGACGGCCCCTTCGAACACGCCACCCCGAGATTCGCCACCGAGGACATCGAAATCGCCGGCGTGACCATCCCGGCCGGCAGCGTGGTGGCCGTGGTCCTCTCGGCCGCGAACCGGGACCCGGCGTACCTGCCGGGCCCCGACCGCCTCGACGTCACCCGCACCAACCATTCCCACCTCGCCTTCGGCCACGGCATCCACTTCTGCCTCGGAGCGCCGCTAGCCCGCCTGGAGGGCCAGATCGCCATCGGCACACTGCTGCGCGCCCTACCCGAAATGACCCTCGCCTGCCCACCGGAGGATCTGCGCTGGTGGGCCGGGGGGATCACGCCCGTGTTCCGCGGCCTGGAAGCCCTCCCCATCCGAGTCGGGCCGTTCAAGAGATAGCCGGACTGAAACAGACGAGACCCCGTCCGATCCACGCAATCGGACGGGGTTCGCCCTCCCCGGCTCTTCAAGCCACTGGACGAGCCAGTACCACTTGCGTGGCGGTCGTGGCGGAGAAGCAGCGAATCACTCGACGATGCCCCATCCCGCCGGCTGGTCCGGCGGGATGGGGCTTGGTGATGTCGACGACGGGTGGAAACTGGATCAGGCACACATTCCGTGATTGGGCCCGTTGGATAGATCACGGTTCGGGTGTTCCGGCCGGTAGCCGTCTACGTCGTCTGTCTCGGTCGGCCCTGCCGGATCGCCCCGGACGGAACGGGTCGGATGACCACGAGAGACCCCGGCGAACCCGCTGTAGCATGACGCCAAACAGGACGGGTCCGGTGACACGGGTCCTGGGACGACGCTGAGGTGACAGTCGATGACGCCGCTGGACCAGCTACCCGAGATCCGCACCGACCTCTTCATCGACGGAGAACGCCACGGCGCGGGCGACTCGCTGCAGGTGGTCGACCCGGCCGACGGCCGGTCCGTCGTCGGCTACGCCGCGGCCGCCGACGCCAAGCAGGCCACGTCGGCGGTCGCCGCCGCGCACCGGGCGTTCCCCGCCTGGTCGGCCCGCACCCCGGAGGAGCGCGCGGCGGCGCTGATCGCCGCGCTGGCTCCGCTGGAGGCCGAGCGGGCGGCCACGGCCGAGATCCTCACCCGTGAGAACGGCAAGATCCGGCTGGAGTCCCACATCGACTCGGTCGTCTTCGAGCACCGTTTCCGGCTGGCCGCCGGGCTGGCCGGCGAGGTCGGGCAGGTGACCACCCTGCCGGCGCCGCCGTACCGGACGGAGATCTCCTACGTGCCGCTGGGCGTGGTGACGATCATCGTGCCGTTCAACTGGCCGCTGGCGATCCTGGCCGCCTCCTTGCCGCAGGCGCTGATCGCCGGCAACACCGTCGTGGTGAAGCCGCCGCCCACGACCCCGCTCGCGACCGTGCGCACCGCGGAGGTGGTGGCGCGCGCGTTGCCGCCTGGCGTGCTCAACATCGTCACGGGCGCGGACGCGCAGATCGGCGGGGCGCTGATCCAGGACGACCGGGTCAGGAAGGTCTGCTTCACCGGCAGCCCGGCGGGCGGCAAGCGCATCATGTCCATGGCCGCCGAGTCGCTGACGCGGGTGGCGCTGGAGCTGGGCGGCAACGACCCGGCGATCGTGCTGGACGACGCCGACCTCGGCCCTGACGCGATGCACCGCCTGTTCTCGGGCACGTTCGACTCGACCGGGCAGATCTGCATGGCGATCAAGCGCCTCTACGTGCACCGGTCGCGCTACGACGAGGTGGTGGAGGGGCTGTCCGGGATGCTCGGGGCCACCCGGCTGGGCCACGGCCTGGACGAGCGGGTGACCATGGGTCCCCTGCACAGCAGGCGGCAGCTGGCGTACGTGCGGGAGCTGCTCGGCCAGGCCCGCTCGTCGGGGGCGGAGGTGCGGGAGTTCGGCGCCGCCGAGGGCTCCGACCTGTCCACGGGCAACTTCCTGCGGCCGTCGCTGGTGCTCGACCCCGCCGACGACACGCGGGTGGTGACGGAGGAGCAGTTCGGCCCGACGCTGCCGATCCTGCCGTTCGACGACGTGGACGACGCCGTGGCCCGCGCGAACGACACCTGGTCGGGGCTGTGCTCCTCGGTGTGGACGGAGGATCCCGGCCGGGCCGCGGCGCTGGCGGCGCGGCTGCGTACGGGCTACACGTTCGTCAACGCGCACGGGGCCGGGCACCTGGACGAGCGGGCGCCGTTCGGCGGCTTCAACCACAGCGGCATGGGCCGGGAGATGGGCATCGAGGGCATCCGCGAGTTCATGGACACCCATTCGGTGGGGTTCCCCTCCTGACGATCACGTACGGACTTCAATGAAGTTTTAAGCGGAAAGCCGCGGTCGCCGGCCGTCGCGCGTTTCCTCACTCTTTCCTGGGCTACGACATCCAGTGCCGGGCATGTCGGGCTTCGTGACGGCAGGAAGACGAGTGATATGACGGCGATGGACGGGCCTGTCAGCGACGCGTTGCTGAGGATGGGGCGGCATCTGCGGTCCGGGACGGTATCGCCGGATCTGCGCACCCTGCACCAGGTCGGCGGGCGGCGGGCGGACGCCTTCTACCGCGACCGCTGGAGCCACGACAAGGTGGTGCGCTCGACCCACGGCGTGAACTGCACGGGCTCGTGCTCGTGGAAGGTGTACGTCAAGGACGGCATCATCACGTGGGAGGCGCAGGAGACCGACTACCCGAGCGTCGGCGGCGACCGCCCCGAGTACGAGCCGCGCGGCTGCCCCCGCGGCGCCGCCTTCTCCTGGTACACCTACTCCCCCACCCGCGTGCGTTACCCGTACGCGCGCGGCGTCCTGGTGGAGATGTACCGCGAGGCGAAGGCGCGGCTCGGCGACCCGGTCGAGGCGTGGGCGGAGCTCACCACCGACCCGGCCAGGCGGGAGCGTTACCAGTCCGCGCGGGGCAAGGGCGGGCTGGTCAGGATCGGCTGGGACGAGGCCGTCGAGATCGTCGCGGCCGCCCACGTGCACACGATCAAGGAGTACGGCCCCGACCGCGTGGCCGGCTTCTCCCCGATCCCCGCCATGTCGATGGCCTCGCACGCGGCAGGCGCCCGGTTCGTCTCGCTGATCGGCGGCGCGATGTTGTCGTTCTACGACTGGTACGCCGACCTGCCGGTGGCCTCGCCCCAGGTGTTCGGCGACCAGACCGACGTGCCCGAGTCGGCCGACTGGTGGGACGCCTCCTACCTGCTGGTGTGGGGCTCGAACGTGCCGGTCACGCGCACGCCCGACGCCCATTACATGACCGAGGCGCGCTACCGGGGCCAGAAGGTCGTCGTCGTGAGCCCCGACTTCAGCGACGCCGCGAAGTTCGGTGACGAGTGGCTGGCCCCGCATCCCGGCACCGACGGGGCGCTGGCCATGGCGATGGGCCACGTGATCCTCAAGGAGTTCTTCGCCGACCGCGTCACCCCCGCCTTCACCGGCTACGCCCAACGCTTCACCGACCTGCCGTTCCTGGTGCGGCTGCGCGAGCACGACAGCGGCGGGTACGTGCCCGACAAGTTCCTCACCGACGCCGACCTGAGCGAAGGCGGGGGCGAGGGCGGGGGCGGCGACCCGTTCAAGACGGTGCTCATCGACGCGCGCACGGGCGAGCCGGTGGTGCCGAACGGCTCGCTCGGCTTCCGTTACCGCGCGGGCGGCGAAGGCCGGTGGAACCTGGAGCTGGGCGCGGTCGACCCGGTGCTCACGCTGCTCGGGCACGTCGGGGCGGGGCAGGCGGTGAAGGTGGCGCTGCCCCGCTTCGACGTGCCGGGCGGCGTGCTGCACAGGGGCGTGCCGGTCACGGAGGTGCGCGGCCACCTGGTCACCACGGTGTTCGACCTGCTCATGGCACAGTACGGGGTGCCGCGCGACCTGCCCGGCGAGTGGCCGAGGGGGTACGACGACCCGGCGCAGCCGTACACGCCTGCCTGGCAGGAGGGCATCACCGGGGTGCCGGCGGCGCGGGCGGCGCGGATCGCCCGCGAGTTCGCCACGAACGCGGAGCAGTCGGGCGGCCGGTCGATGATCATCATGGGGGCGGGGGCGAACCACTGGTTCCACGCGGACCAGATCTACCGCTCGTTCCTGGCGCTGACCACACTGACCGGCTGCCAGGGCGTCAACGGCGGCGGCTGGGCCCACTACGTCGGCCAGGAGAAGTGCCGGCCAGTCACCGGGTGGGCGCAGCTCGCGTCGGCCCTGGACTGGTCGCGCCCGCCCCGGCACATGATCGGCACGGCGTACTGGTATCTCCACACCGACCAGTGGCGTTACGACACCTACAGCGCCGACACGGTCGCGTCGCCGCTCGGGCGGGGCACGTTCGCCGGGAGATCCACGGCCGACCTGCTGTCGGCCTCGGCCCGCATGGGGTGGATGCCGTCGTACCCGACGTTCGACCGCAACCCGCTCGACCTGGCCGACGAGGCGGCGGCGTCGGGGCAGGAGCCGGGCGCGTGGATCGCGGAGCGGGCCGCCTCCGGCGAGCTGGGCTTCGCCTGCGAGGACCCGGACGCGCCGGCGAACTGGCCCCGGGTGCTGACCGTGTGGCGGGCCAACCTGCTGGGCTCCTCCGCCAAGGGCGACGAGTATTTCCTGCGGCACCTGCTGGGCGCCGACGCGTCGCTGCGGGCCGGCGAGGCCGCTCCCGAGCAGCGGCCCGTGGATGTGACCTGGCGGCCGCGGGCGCCGCGCGGCAAGCTCGACCTGCTGCTGTCGCTGGACTTCCGGATGACGTCCACGACGCTCTTCTCCGACATCGTGCTGCCCGCCGCCACCTGGTACGAGAAACACGATCTGTCCTCGACCGACATGCACCCGTTCGTGCACGCCTTCAGCCCGGCCATCGACCCGCCCTGGCAGACACGTACGGACTTCGCCGCCTTCCACGCCATCGCGGAGGCGTTCAGCACCCTGGCCGCCACCCATCTGGGGACGCGCCGCGACCTGGTGGCGGCCCCGCTGATGCACGACAGCCCCGACGAGTACGCCACCCCGCACGGCCGGGTGGACGACTGGCGGCGCGGCGGCGCCGTCCCCGAGCCGGGCAGGAACTTCCCCAAGATCACGATCGTGGAGCGCGACTACGGCGCGACCGCCGCCAGGATGGCCGCGCTCGGCCCGCTGCTCGACACCCTCGGCGCCACCACCAAGGGGCTGACGTTCCAGGTGGCCGAGGAGGTGGAGCGGCTGCGCCGCAGGAACGGGACCGTACGCGGCGGCGCGGCGGACGGGCGGCCGTCGCTGGCCCGCGACGTGGACCTGTGCGAGGCGATCCTGGCGCTGTCGGGCACGACGAACGGCCGCCTGGCCGCGCAGGGGTTCGCCACGCTCGCCCGGCGCACGGGCACGGCCTTCGACGGCCTGGCCGACGAGCACAAGCAGATCACGTTCGCCGACACGCAGGCCAGGCCGGTGGCGGTGACGACGTCGCCGGAGTGGTCGGGCATCGAGACGGGAGGCCGGCGCTACTCGGCCTTCACCATCAACGTCGAGCATCGCAAACCGTGGCACACGCTCACCGGACGCCAGCACTTCTACCTCGACCACGACTGGATCCACGAGGCCGGTGAGGCGCTGCCCGCCTACCGGCCGCCGCTCGACATGACCGCGTTGTTCGGCGAGCCGGGTCTGGGAGAGTCCGGCGAGCACGGCCTCACCGTGCGCTATCTCACGCCGCACTCGAAGTGGTCGATCCACTCGGAGTACCAGGACAACCTGCTCATGCTGACCCTGTCGCGGGGCGGGCCGACCATCTGGATGAGCCCGGCGGACGCGGCGAAGGCGGGCGTCGCGGACAACGACTGGGTGGAGGCGGTCAACCGCAACGGCGTCGTCGTGGCCCGCGCGGTCGTCTCGCACCGCATGCCGGAGGGCACGGTGTTCATGTACCACGCCCAGGAGCGCGTGGTGGACGTGCCGAAGAGCGAGACGTCCGGCCGGCGCGGCGGCATCCACAACTCGCTCACCCGCCTGCTCGTCAAACCCACCCACCTGATCGGCGGCTACGCCCAGCTGAGCTTCGCCTTCAACTACCTGGGGCCGACCGGCAACCAGCGCGACGAGGTCACCATGATCCGCCGTCGCGGCCAGGAGGTCGATTACTGATGCACGTGATGGCGCAGCTGGCCATGGTGATGAACCTGGACAAGTGCATCGGCTGCCACACCTGCTCGGTCACCTGCAAGCAGGCCTGGACGAACCGCGCGGGCACGGAGTACGTCTGGTTCAACAACGTCGAGACCCGCCCCGGCCAGGGGTATCCCCGCGCCTACCAGGACCAGGACAGGTGGAAGGGCGGCTGGGAGCTCAACGGGCGCGGCCGGCTGCGGCTGAGGGCGGGCGGGCGGCTCAGGAAGCTCTTCTCGATCTTCGCCAACCCGCTGATGCCCTCGATCCAGGACTACTACGAACCCTGGACCTACGACTACGACCGGCTGTTCTCCGCGCCGATGCAGGCCGACACCCCGGTGGCGCGGCCCCGCTCGCTCATCACCGGGCAGCCCACCAAGATCAGCTGGAGCGCGAACTGGGACGACGACCTCGGCGGCGGCCCCGAGCTGGCGTCCGGCGACCCGGTGCTGCGCAAGGTGTCGGACCAGGTGAAGCTGGAGTTCGAGCGGGCGTTCATGTTCTACCTGCCGCGCATCTGCGAGCACTGCCTCAACCCGTCGTGCGTGGCGTCCTGCCCGTCCGGCGCCATGTACAAGCGTTCCGAGGACGGGATCGTCCTGGTCGACCAGGACCGCTGCCGGGGCTGGCGGATGTGCGTGACGGGCTGCCCGTACAAGAAGGTGTACTTCAACCACCGCACCGGCAAGGCCGAGAAGTGCACGTTCTGCTTCCCGCGCGTCGAGGTGGGCATCCCGACGGTCTGCTCGGAGACGTGCGTCGGGCGGCTGCGCTACATCGGCCTCGTCCTGTACGACGTCGACCGGGTGGCAGCGGCGGCGGCCACGCCGGACGAGAAGGACCTGTTCGAGGCGCAGAAGGGCGTCCTGCTCGACCCGCACGACCCCGAGGTGGCCGAGGCGGCCCGCAGGTCCGGCATCCCCGACGACTGGCTGGAGGCGGCCCGGCGCTCCCCGGTCCACCGGCTCATCTTCGACTACGGGGTGGCGCTGCCGCTGCATCCCGAGTACCGGACGATGCCGATGGTCTGGTACATCCCGCCGCTGTCGCCCGTCGTGGACGCCCTCTCCGAAACGGGGCACGACGGCGAGGACGCGGGCAACCTGTTCGGCGCCATCGAGGCGCTGCGCATCCCGCTGGGTTACCTGGCCGAGCTGTTCACCGCCGGCGACCCGGAGCCGGTGCGGGCGGTGCTGCGCCGGCTGGCCGCGATGCGCTCGTACATGCGCCGGCTCAACCTGGGGCAGGACCCCGACGAGTCGATCGCCACGGCCGTCGGCATGGACGGCGCCCGCATCGAGGACATGCACCGGCTGCTCGCCCTCGCCCCCTACGACGAGCGGTACGTCATCCCGACGGCGCACGCCGAGCAGGGCGCCTGGCTGGAGGAGCCGGACACCGGCTGCAGCCTCGACTACGAGGGCGGTCCCGGCATGGCCGGCCCGTTCGGCGAGGCGTCGGGGCGGCCGTCGCCGATCGCGGTGGAGAACTTCCACGCCCTGCGCGAGCGGCAGTCGGGCGAGGACCTGGACGACGCCGACGAGCTGCGCGGCCGGGTCAACCTGCTCAACTGGGACGGCAAGGGCACGCCGGAAGGGTTGTTCCCGAGGAGGAAGAAGTGAACGAGGGCGACCTGCGCAGCGCCCACATGGTGGCCTCGGTGCTGCTCGGCTATCCCGACGAGCGCCTTCACGACGGGCTCGACGTGCTGGCGGAGGCCGTGGCGGGGCTGCCGGCGGGCGAGGCGCGCGAACGGCTCTCGGCCTTCCTCTCCCACGTGGCGGGCACGCCCCCGCCGGAGCTGGCGGCCCACTACGTGGCGGTCTTCGACCTGAAACGGCGCTGCTGCCCGTACCTCACGTACTACGCCTACGGCGACACCCGCAAGCGCGGGGCGGCGCTGCTGCGGTTCAAGCACGCGCTCGCCACGGCGGGCTTCGAGCCGTCCGACGGCGAGCTGCCCGACCACCTGGCCGTGGTGTGCGAGCTGTCGGCGCGCGGCGCGGTCGGCCCGGCCCGGCGGCTGATGCTGGAGAGCCGGCCGGGCATCGAGGTGCTGCGCGCGGCGCTGGAGGAGGAACGCTCGCCGTACGCGGACGTGGTCGCCGCCGTGCTGGCCACGCTGCGCCCGAGCAGCGCGCGCGAGAGGCAGGCCGCGCTGCGGCTGGCCGCCCAGGGGCCGCCCGCGGAGGCCGTCGGCCTGGAGCCCTACACGTTCACGGAGGCCGGTCGATGAGCATCCTGCTCTGGGTCGTCCTGCCGTACGTGGCGATCACGGTGTTCGTGCTCGGCCACGTGTGGCGTTACCGCTACGACAAGTTCGGCTGGACCACCCGCTCGTCGCAGATGTACGAGTCGCGCCTGCTGCGCGTCGGCAGCCCGCTGTTCCACTTCGGCATCCTCGTGGTCGCGCTGGGCCACGTCGGCGGGCTCGTCATCCCCAAGAGCTGGACCGAGGCGGCCGGGATCGGCGAAGGGCTCTACCACCTGATCGCCGTCGTCCTCGGCACGATCGCGGGCGTGGCGACGGTGGGCGGCATGGCCATCCTGATCTACCGGCGGCGGACCGTGGGCCCGGTGTTCATGGCGACCACCCGCAACGACAAGCTGATGTACGCCGTGCTGGCCCTCACGATCGCCCTCGGCCTGGCCGCGACGGTCGTGGCCAACGTCATCGGCGGCGGCTACGACTACCGCACCACCGTCTCGCCGTGGTTCCGGTCGATCTTCCTCTTCCGGCCGGAGCCGGAGCTGATGGCCGGCGCTCCCGTGCTGTTCCGGCTGCACGCGCTCAGCGCGCTGGTGTTGTTCGCGATCTGGCCGTTCACGCGGCTGGTGCACATGCTGACCGCTCCGCTCGGCTACCTCACGCGCCCGTACATCGTCTACCGCAGCAGGGACGAGACGCGGCGGCCCGCCCGGCGCGGCTGGGAGCCCACCCGTTAGGTCGCGGGCCGCGGGGGCGCCGTCAGGGACGGCGTACGTCCCGGTACCAGTCGAGGATCTGCTCACCGGTCATGAACGCGACGTCCTTGTGCGCCCGGATGTGCTGCAGCGCCTGCTCGAAATACCGCAGCCGGTGCGGGACGCCCATGATGTACGGGTGCACGACCAGCGCCATCACCCGGGCCGAGTCCGCGGAGTCCTTGTAGAGCTGGTCGAACTGGTCGACGGCGCGCTGGAAGTACTCCCGGGCCGGATGGTGCTGGATCAGCATCATCGCGACGTCGTTGCACTCCTGCGTGTAGGGGATGTTCACGATGGGCGACGTCCGGGTGGCCAGTTCCACGGGCTGGTCGTCGAGCACCCAGTCGCAGACGTACTCGTAGCCCTCCTCGACCAGGAGGTCGGGCGTCTCCCAGGTCTCGGTCAGCCCGGGGCCGAGCCAGCCGCGCGGGCGGCGGCCCGTCGCCGTCTCGATCGCCTTGGTGGTGGCCCGGATGTCGGCCCGCTCGTCCTCCACCTTCTGCATGTTCTTCTGGGTGAAGCCGTGGCCGACGAACTCCCATCCGCGGTCGAGGGCGGCCTTCGAGATCTGCGGGTAGTGAGTGACGGCCTGGCCGTTGATGGCCAGCGTGCCGGTCACCTCCTGCCGGTCCATGGCCTCGATCATGCGCCACACGCCGACGCGGTTGCCGTACTCGTGCCAGGCCCAGTTGGGCACGTCGGGGGCGGGGATGCCGCCGGCCGGCGGCGTGAGCACCGTCCTCGGCATCGGGTCGGTGTCGGACCAGGTCTCCACGTTGACGATGACCCAGACCGCCATGCGCTTGCCGGCGGGCAGTCGGAGCGCGGGGCGGCCCTCGATGGGGTCGTACTCAAGCCGTTCGCTGGGACGCATGGGTCTCTCCTTCGACGATGGTGACGGTCAGGGAGGGCAGGCCGGTGATCTCGACGCGGACGCGGTCGCCGGGCAGCACGGGCCCGACGCCCGCCGGGGTGCCGGTGTAGATCAGGTCGCCCGGCATCAGCCGGTACGAGCGCGAGAGGTGGCTGATGATCTCGGGCACGTTCCAGATCATCAGCTCGAGCCCGGTGTGCTGGCGCCGCTCGCCGTTGACGGTGAGCGTCAGCTCTCCGTCCAGCGGGTCGGAGCCGGGCAGGATCGGGCCGCAGGGCGCCGAGTGGTCGAAGGACTTGCCGGCCTCCCACGGGTGGGCCCGCTCGCGGCACTCCCGCTGCCGGTCGCGCCGCGTCAGGTCGATGCCGGCCGCGTGGCCGAAGACCAGCCCGTACGCGTCCCGCACGCCGACGTCCGTGCCCTCGGCGCCGATGGCGACGACCAGCTCGCCCTCGTAGTGCAGGTCCCCTGTCTGCGGCGGGTAGGGCACCTCGGCCTCGTCGGGGACGACCGCGTCGGCCGGCTTCTGGAAGAAGAAGGGGTCGTCGCGCTCGTCACCCTCCTTCATCTCCTTGATGTGGTCGAGATAGTTGCGGCCGACGCAGTAGACGCGGCGTACGGGGAACCGGTCGGCCGTGCCGCTCACGGGCAGGGTGACCGGGGTGGGTTGCCAGAGCATCAGTGCACCTCGGGTGGAAGGGTCTTGCTGAACAGGTCGGGACGCAGCGCGAGCGCCAGTGCCGCGCCCAGCACGGAGAAGCCGACGATCTGCACCATGCCCGCGCCGACCCAGCCGGTGGCCTCGACGAGGGTGCTGAAGAGCAGGCCCGCGACGCCGGCCGCGACGTAGATGCAGGTGACGAAGAGCCCGGCGGCCCGGCTGACGATCTCGCTGCCGGCGGACTTGACGAGGTAGCTGGCGGCGGCGACGTACATGCCGGCGCTGGCGAACAGCCCGAACAGGAACGAGAAGGTCGCCTGCCACGGGGTGGACGGTGAGCCGAGGAAGAGGGCGAGGCCGCTGGCGGCCACGCCGAGGTTGAGCACCGTCAGCACCACCCTCGGGCTGAACCGGTCGGCGAGGTAGCCGCCGGCCGGTGAGGCGAAGGCCGCCAGGCCGGACAGGCCGATGACGAACCCGGCGCCGCCAGGGCTGTAGTCGAGCTGGCCGCGCAGGTAGCTGGCGTACATGCCGATGAAGGCGAAGTCGGCCAGCCCGAACAGCGCCGTGATGACGGCCAGCACGAGCGGGTTGCGCGACAGGATGCTGCGGGCGCCGCCGACGTGCCTGGTCGCGTTCTCCGCGGGGTCGATCTCGGTCAGCCGCGGCGAGACCAGGAACACGATGGCCAGCGCCAGCGCGACGCCGATGAGGGCGTAGGCGATCATCGGGGCCCGCCAGGTGCCGTACCCCTCCAGCAGGACGCTGCCGAGCGAGGGGCCGATGATCGAGCCGGCGGCGAAGGCCATGTTGACGCTGCCGATCGCGACCCCGCGGCGGGCGGGGAAGGCGCTCGACGCGACCGCGATGATCATCGCGAGCTGGAGTGCCTCGCCGACGCCGGACAGCACGCGCCAGACCAGCATGTCGAAGAACCCGATGGAGACCGTGGTGAGCGCGGTCGCGATCGAGAACACCAGCGTGCCGAGGACGATCGTGCGCTTGCGTCCGAGTCTGCGCTGAAGGTATCCGGCGGGCAGACCGGCCAGGCCCATGCCGATGGCGAACACGGTGGCCTGCAGCCCCGCCGCCTCCAGGCTGAAGCCGTACTCGGCGCGGACCTCGACGAGCAGGATGGGGAAGACCATCCGGTCCATGGCGTTGATGGTGTAGGCCAGCAGCAGCAGGCCGAACATGGTCACGGCGACTTTGGGCGCGAGTGCGCCCCGCGCGGCCGTGGGGTGGGGGGCGGTCATTGCAGACTCCTTTCGCCTGCGGTGGTTGACGGCGTGGGAGGGGGCCAGTCGCCTGCCGCCGCGGCCCTGGCGAGCAGGGCGTCCCGGCGGGCCTCGGCCATCGCGACGGGGTCCGGCTCGCCGTCGTCCAGCACGAGCGCGCCCCGCCGCTTCAGTACGCGGCCGTCGGCGATGACGGTGTCGATGTTGTCGATCTGGCCCGTGTAGACGAGCGCCTCGACCGGGTCGCCCGAGGGGACCAGGTTGATGTCGGACGCCCGCAGGATCACGAGGTCGGCGCGCTTGCCCGGGGTGACGGAGCCGACGGTGTCGTCCAGGCGGAGATCCCTGGCCCCGCCGATGGTGGCGAGCTGGAGCAGCCGGCGCGGGGTGACCGTGGCCGAGCCCGTACGCGCCGCCTCCACGGAGACGATCATGCGCAGGTGGCCGAGGATGTCGGCGCTGGTCGGCATGGCGAGCGTGTCGAGCGAGAGCGACACCGGCACGCCGGCCTCCAGCAGCTCGGTCACCAGCGGGAAGCCCATGGTGCGCAGCTCGGTCATCGGGCTCAGCGACACCCGGGTGCCCGTGCGGGCCAGCGCCTCGATGTCGCGCCCGTCGGCGTGCACGGCATGGACGACCTGCACGTCCTCGCCCAGCAGGCCCAGCTCCTCCAGCCGGGCGAGACCGCAGACACGGCAGCCCTCCTCACGCATGCACCGGTCGCAGTGCATGGTGATGGGCATCCCGAGCGCGCGGGCCTCGGCCCACTCGCGCTCGTACACCTCGGGCGGCGTCCGGTACGGCCCGCGCAGCGCGACGCCGAAGTCCAGCCTGCCGTCGAGCTGGTAACCGGGCCAGCGGGCCCGCAGCTTGCGCAGGTCGTCGAGGTCGTTGGTGGCGTCGGGCGACGCCGAGTCCGGCGGTCCGTACGAGAAGCGCCCGCGCAGTCCGGAGTCCAGGTGCGCCTGGATGTTGGCGTCGGCGTCCTGGGGGCTGCGCACGTTGTGGTCGAAGTTGTGCACCGTGGTGATGCCGCCGCTCGCCGCCTCGGCCAGCCCGAACCGGGCCGCCCAGTAGAAGTCGCCGAGCTCGAAGTGGGGTGCGAGGGCGCGCTTGACGGCGAAGTAGTCGCTGCCGGGACGGTCGCCGACGGTGCCGCGCAGCAGCGAGTTCCACAGGTGCCAGTGGGTGTCGACGAAGCCGGGCAGCATGATCGTGCCCGTCGCGTCGATCACCTCCGCGTCCGTGACGTCGTGCGCGCCGGTGTGCGGGACGATCTCCGCGATCTGCCCGTCACGGACCAGGACGTCGGCGTTCGCGACGTCACCGACGGCGGGATCCATGGAGATCAGATGAGTGCCGGTGATGAGAAGGTCGGGTCGTTCGCGCATGGTCACCTCACGAAGAGCGCGCCGGACAGGATGAGACCGAAACCGACGATCAGCCACCGTAAGACGTGGGGCGGCACGCGCCGGGCGAGCACCACTCCGCTCCGGCCGCCGGCCAGCCCGGTGAGCGACATGACCGCGACCGGGATCCACTCGACGGGGCCGAACACGGAGA
Organism: Nonomuraea mesophila; assembly: GCF_004352805.1. Taxonomy (NCBI): domain Bacteria; kingdom Bacillati; phylum Actinomycetota; class Actinomycetes; order Streptosporangiales; family Streptosporangiaceae; genus Nonomuraea; species Nonomuraea mesophila. Next base: position 25,994 of record NZ_SMLD01000075.1, on the reverse strand, counting down.
AGCACAGGGCTGAGATCAGGCCGACGACCAGGGACAGCGCGCTCTTGAGCGCGTTGAGCCTGTGCAGGTCGTCCGCCAGGAACGTGCCCAGGACGGCGAGCATCATGACCCCGAGCCCGGCGGCGAAGTAGCCGCCGTACATCGCGACCACGAACTGGCCGGCCAGCAGCGCGTGACCGCCGCCCGCCGCCCTGTCCCCGCCGACGCGCCGGGCCAGGCTTTCCTGAAGGGCCAGCGCGACGACGGAGACGAGGACGAGGAACGGGACGATCGACTCGAACTGTTCCGGCGGCGCGGCGAGCAGGATCGCGGACCCGCACGCGGCGCCGCAGGCGCTGACCACGGAGAGCCGCGGCACCTGCGGGCGCACGGCGGGCAGTTCGTCCCGGTAGCCGACCAGCCCGCCCACGTAGCCGGGCAGGGTGGCGAGGGCGCTGGTGACGTTGGCGGCGATCGGCGAGTAGCCCATCGCCATGAGCGCGGGGAACGAGATCAGCGATCCGCCGCCCGCGACACCGTTCACGGCGCCGGCCAGGAAGCCCGCGCCGGCGAGAACGAGCAGCTGAAGCGGGTCCAGCATGGTCGCCCTCCTTCCGGCTCCTGCCTCGATGAGTGGCAACGTATTCATTGCATGCAATGCATGTCAATAGAGTGCAGGCAAGGTTTGCATGCAATGTATACTCGCCTCATGGCGGTCTCTTCCGAATCCCAGCCGGGCAGCGCCCATGCGGTCTACGTGGCGCTGCGCCACCGGTTCGCGGAGGGGCGATACGCTCCCGGCCAGCGGCTGACGGAGGCGGCGCTGGCCGCCGACCTGGGCGTCAGCCGCACTCCCGTACGCGAGGCCATCGGCAGGTTACTGGCCGAAGGGCTGGTCATCCCGGCCGCCCGCGGCGTCGCCGTCGCCGCGCTGACCGCCGTCGAGGCGGAGCACCTGTTCGTGCTGCGCGCCACCCTCGAAGGGCTGGCCGCCGAACTGGCCGCCACGCGGCAGGGCCGCGGGCAACTGGCCCCCGCCGACATCGACGCGCTCGACCGGGCCGTCGACGCGGTCGAGGCGGCGGTGCAGACCCACGACGCCCACGCCTCCGCCCAGGCCAACCTCGCCCTGCACCGCGCCATCGGAGCGGCGGCCGGCAACCCTTTCCTGGAGGACACCCTGCACCGGGTGTGGGATCGCATCGCGGTCACGACCGTGGCCAACCTCGACGACCCCCACTGGGCCGGCGCGATCACCGAGCAGCACCGGGCCATCGTCGCCGGCATCCGCGCCGGGGATCCAGAGGCGGCGGGGAAGGCGGCCAAGGCGCACATCGAGGCGGCCGGGCGCGCGTACAAACCGGCTCCGGAGAACGAACCACGAGGCGCCGCGGCCGCGCAGCCCGCCCGCTGAGCACGACCGGCGCGGCGGAGAGTCGTGACGCGTGTACGTTGCATGATCATGCATAAGTGTGTATATACTTCTACGCGTGTCAAAGGTTCTCACCTCTCTGCCTGTCGGCGAACGTGTCGGCATCGCCTTCTCCGGCGGCCTCGACACCTCGGTAGCGGTCGCGTGGATGCGCGAGAAGGGCGCGGTGCCATGCGCGTACACCGCGGACATCGGCCAATACGACGAGCCCGACATCGCCTCGGTGCCCGGTCGCGCGACGGCCTACGGCGCTGAGGTCGCCCGGCTGGTCGACTGCCGGGCCGCGCTCGTGGAGGAAGGGCTCGCCGCCCTGGCCTGCGGGGCCTTCCACATCCGCTCAGGCGGGCGCGGCTACTTCAACACGACCCCGCTCGGGCGGGCCGTCACGGGCACCCTGCTGGTGCGCGCGATGCTCGAGGACGGCGTGCAGATCTGGGGTGACGGCTCCACCTTCAAGGGCAACGACATCGAACGCTTCTATCGCTACGGCCTGCTGGCCAACCCGTCGCTGCGCATCTACAAGCCGTGGCTCGACGCCGGGTTCGTCAGCGAGCTCGGCGGCCGCACCGAGATGTCGGAGTGGCTGCTCGAACGCGGCCTGCCCTACCGCGACAGCGCGGAGAAGGCCTACTCCACCGACGCCAACATCTGGGGCGCCACCCACGAGGCCAAGGCGCTCGAGCACCTCGACGCCGGCATCGAGACGGTCGAGCCGATCATGGGCGTGCCGTTCTGGGACGCGAACGTGGAGATCGCCCCCGAAGACGTCACCATCAGCTTCGAGCGCGGCCGCCCGGTGACGATCAACGGCAAGGAGTTCGCCTCGGCCGTCGACCTGGTTCTGGAGGCCAACGCCATCGGCGGGCGGCACGGCATCGGCATGTCCGACCAGATCGAGAACCGCGTCATCGAGGCCAAGAGCCGGGGCATCTACGAGGCGCCGGGCATGGCGCTGCTGCACGCGGCCTACGAGCGGCTGGTCAACGCGGTCCACAACGAGGACACCCTCGCCGTCTACCACAGCGAAGGGCGCCGGCTGGGCCGCCTGCTCTACGAAGGCCGCTGGCTCGATCCCCAGGCGCTGATGTTGCGCGAGTCGTTGCAGCGCTGGGTCGGCATGGCGATCACCGGCGAGGTGACGCTGCGGCTGCGGCGCGGCGAGGACTACTCGATCCTCGACACGTCGGGGCCCGCGTTCAGCTACCACCCCGACAAACTGTCCATGGAGCGCACGGAAGACTCCGCCTTCGGTCCTGTCGACCGCATCGGCCAGCTCACCATGCGCAACCTCGACATCGCCGACACCCGCGCCAAGCTTGAGCAGTACGCCGGGCTCGGCATGGTCGGCGCCGACCACGGGTCGTTGATCGCCGCGGCGGAGACGCCCTCGACCAAGCTGATCGGCGCCATGCCGGAGGGCGGGGCCGAAGCGATCGCCTCCCGTGGCGAGGCGCCCGAGGACGAACTGCTCGACCACGCCGCGATGGAGTCCGGCACCGACTGACCACCCGCCCCGGGTCGCCCCTCCACATGGGCGGCCCGGTCGCGCAGGTGAGCCGCACGGGGCTCATGTGCCCGCCACGTGGCGACAGGTGTCGAACGCGGCGTGCGATCAGCGCCAGAACCGGCCTGCCGTTGTCGGCCAGGCTTGGCGTCATGAGCAACGCACTTGAGAGCAAGGCGGCCCTGGTCACTGGCGGTAGTCGTGGCATCGGCGCCGCCGTGGCCCTGCGCCTGGCCCAGGATGGCGCCGATGTGGCGCTGACGTACCAGCACAACAAGCAGCGCGCCGATGACGTGGTCGCTCAGATCAAGCTGACGGGACGGCGGGCGATCGCCGTGCAGGCGGACAGCAGCGACCCGGCGGCGGTGACCACCGCGGTGGACCGGGTCACGGGTGAGCTGGTCCGGCTGGACATCCTGGTCATCACCATCGGCAGCAACGTGGGCGAGCGGGTGGTGTTCCCCGGCTTCACGCTGTATCCGATCAGCAAGACCGCGCTGATCGGCCTGACCAGGGCGCTGGGACGCGAGCTGGGCCCCAGGGCGATCACGGTGAACGTGGTGAATCCAGGCCCCACCGACACTGACATGAACCCGGCCGACGGCCCCAACGCCGACGCCATCAACGGGTTCTCCGCGCTCGGCCACTACGCGGAGCCCGCCGACGTGGCCGCGACGGTGGCGTTCCTCGCCGGCCCCGGCGGCCGGTACATCACCGGGGCGACGGTCAGCGTCGACGGCGGTTTCAACATATGACCGCCGAGCGGGCGGCACGGCTCAAGTACGCCGCGAGCGGACGGCGGCCGGGCGGGGTCGACGAACGTGCGGATGAGATACGTCAACTGCCTGGCGGACCCTTCCTTCTCCGGCGACCACGCGGTAGCCGTGAAACCGACGCCGTCTCACATACTGACACAGACGATTTACATACGGCTACCCCAAACTTTAGATTCAGGACATACGCTCGCGGCGGTCTCTGTGCTGGCATCGAAACCGGGGCGATCACCGAGCGGCGATGGAACGATGCAAGACCCGCCGGAACCCACTCCGGAGCCGGCCACATAATCGCAGGTCAGAACGGCGATCAGAGGGGCCCGGACAAGGGTCCGACCTGTGACGCGGGACGGTGCCAGATCGGCACCATGCGTCACAGGTTCTTCATGTTCGGCTTGACCTAAAGGACCGAAACTCCGTAGTTTTGGCCGTCGTTCGGCATGCTTGGGGCCGCAACGAGCGACGCGCGACGCCCACCCCGGGCCCTGCCCGGCTTGTCGGTCGCGAATGGACGGGGGAGGCGATAGAGGCCAGCGGTCCGACCAGGAGCGTCACCCAAAGTATCCGGCACGGACCACTACGTAATCGGCTCACGAGATGTTCGCCCGAACGGTGACATCACCGCGGCCCGGATTCCGCCTCTGGACGATCGATCGGAGAAATCCGCATCATGGAACCCACGTACCTTGTCTGCCTGCCCTTCGCCGGCGCCGGAGCGTCGTTCTTCCGCGGATGGCAGCGGCAGGCCCCCGAGGACCTGACCATCCTGCCGGTGCAGCTGCCCGGCCGCGAAGAACGTTTCAACGAAGCCCCCTACACCGAGGTCGCCCGCGCGGCCGAGGCGGCGTGCACCCAGGTCCTGGCCAGGATCGATGGCGCCACCCCGCCCGTCGCGATCTTCGGGCACAGCCTCGGCGCCGTGCTGGCGTACGAGCTGGCCGGCCACCTCGCCAACGGCAGAGGGGTGACGCCCGAGCGGCTGTTCGTGAGCGGATCACCCGGCCCGCACGACGGGCGCGAGGCCAAGGCCGGCGGCCTCAGCGACGACGAGTTCCTGGCCAGGGTCAGAGAGTTCTCCGGCTACACGCATCCGGCGCTCGATGACCCGGAGATGCGTTCGCTGCTGCTGCCCACGATCCGGGCGGACGTCGAGATGCACGAGACGTACGAGCCGGCCACGGACAAGCCGCTGCCCGTTCCGGTCACCGCCCTGCGGGGCCGCGACGACGAGCTGGTCGACGGCACGCAGCTCGCACAGTGGGAGCAGGTCACCAGCGCCGGGTTCAGGACCGCCGAGCTCGACGGCGGCCACATGTACCTGGCGGACGACCCCACCCCCCTGCTCGGGCTGATCACGGACGAGCTGTCCAGGGAACGGACGTGACGCTGCGCCTGGCCGGGAAGACGGCCGTCATCACCGGTGCGGCCCGCGGTCTCGGACGCGCCACCGCCCAGGCCTTCGCCCGTGAGGGAGCCGACCTGGTGCTGATCGACATCGCGCGCGACCTGCCCGGCGTTCCCTACCCGCTCGGCTCCCCCGGCCAGCTCTGGCACACGGAGGAGCTCTGCCGGAAGGCCGGCGTCGCCGTGCTGGTCAAGGAGGCCGACGTACGGGACCTCCGCGAGGTCGAGGACGCGGTGGCCATGGCGGTCGACCGGTTCGGCGCCGTGGACGTGCTCGTCAACAACGCGGGCATCGCCGCGCCGTCCGGCAAGGTGACGCACGAGATCGACGAGGACGAGTGGCGGCTGATGCTCGACGTCGACCTCTCGGGCGCCTGGCGGGCCATCCGCGCCGTGGGCGGGCTGATGTGCGAGCGCGGCTCGGGCAGCATCGTCAACGTCGCGTCCACCGCCGGGCTGGTGGGCTACCGGCATTTCGCCGGCTACGTAGCCGCCAAGCACGGTCTCATCGGCCTGACCAAGGCGGCGGCGCTCGACTACGCCCCGCGCCAGGTGCGGGTCAACGCGCTGTGCCCCGGCTCGGTCAGGGACGATCCGCAGGTGGAGGGCCGGATGCTGGCGGAGATCGCCCGCTCGCTCGACGTGCCCGTGGGCACGCACGAGGAGGCGTTCCTGCAAGCCCAGCCGTCCAACGCGCTCATCGAGCCCGACGCCGTCGCCTCCGCCGCCGTGTGGCTGGCCTCCGACGAGTCCCGCCAGGTCACCGGCAGCGTGCTCACCGTCGACGGAGGCTTCACCACCCGCTGACGCCTTCGCCGACCCGGCCGTGCCGGCCACCCGAACCCACTGGAGATCACCCTGTGTACCGCACCGTTGACGCGCTGATCCCCGCCGCCGTCACGCCGTCCGGGCACTGTCACGCCCGGCGGACCCGGCTGTCCGGCGGTGCCGACGCCGCCCGGATGGCGCGGATCCTCGACCACGCCGCCCGCCACTGGTGGGGCGAGCCCGCCCGCCTGTGGACGGAACGGGTGCCCGCCGCCGCCGGTTCCGCGCAGGCCGCGCGGGCGCTCGACGCCGAGCTGTTCAGGCCGGTGCGCGGGCTGCGGGTCGTGCTGCTCGACTACGCGGACGGGGCCGCCGACCTGGTGCTCGTCGCGCACCGGGCATGGCTGGACGCGACGTCGCTGCGGATGGTGGCCGAGGTGCTCACGGAGCGGGTTCCGTACGAACGTTTCCACGCCGGACGGGCGCAGGTGGCCGCGCCGGACGACGAGCTGGTCAAGCGGTGGCGGGAGGCCGACTACTCCGGGGCCGCCGTCGAATGGGCCTCGGGGGACGTCGCGGCGGGTGAGCGTACCGGGGTGGTGAGCGTGCCGGTGCGCGACTCGGCGCACCTGGCCGCCCGGGTGGCGGTGGCGGCCGCGCTGGTCCTGGGACGGTACGAGGGCCGGCACTGCCCCGTGATCGGCGCGGTGACCGGGCTGCCCGCGCGGCCGGAGGAGGCTCTGGGGGCGTTCGACGCCGGGACGCTGCTGGCGGTGGACCTGTCGGGCGCCGCCACGACCGGCGAGCTGGTGGCCGGGAGCGCCCGCGTCCTCGAAGGCGGCGGCTGGTGCGACGCCCGCCGGTACGCCCGGCTCTGCGCGGAAACGGGCGGCCGGGTCCTCGCGGGGCTGCTGGCCACCGCCACGGACGAGGACGTCCCCTGCCAGACGGCGCCCTTCCCGCTCACCCTCGTACCCCGCCGCGACCAGGACGGCTCCCTCCTGCTCGACGTGCGGCACCGGCTGGGAGACGTGGACGGCGAGTCGGCGCGGCGGTTCGCCGTCCACGTCGCCCGCGCGTACGAGCGGCTGGCCGGCGACGACGACCTGGCCCCCGCCGACGTCGACCTGCTGGACGAGCCCGAGCGCCGCCACGTGACCGGCCTCGGCCGTCCGGACACGCCCCTCGGACGGCGGCCCGAGCGCATCGAGGAGATCTTCGCCGCCCGCGCCGCGGAACGGCCTGAAGCCGTCGCCCTCACCGGCGAGGACCGCTCGCTCACCTACGCCGAGCTCGACGCGCTCGCCGGCCGCCGCGCCGCCGCCCTGCGCGGGAGGGGTGTACGGGCGGGCGACCGGGTGGGACTCTGCCTGGACCGCACGCCCGAGCTGGTGGTCACCATGCTGGCCGTGCTCAAGGCCGGGGCCGTCTACGTGCCGATGGACCCCGCCTATCCGGCGGAGCGGCTGGCGTACACGGCCGGGGACGCCGCGTTGCGCGTGGTCGTCGCCGACCGCGACTTCCCCGCCGGCGACGGGCTGAGCGTCGTCTCCCCCGAACGGCTCGCCGATCCGGACGACGGCGGCGTTCCGCGGAGCGGCGGTGCCGACGACGCCGCGTACGTCATCTACACCTCCGGCTCGACCGGCCGCCCCAAGGGGGTCGTGGTGTCGCACAGGAACGTCGTCGCCCTCCTGACGGCCACCGGGGACGACTTAGGGCTCGGACCCGGCGACACCTGGTCGAACTTCCACTCCAGCGCCTTCGACTTCTCCGTCTGGGAGATCTGGGGCGCGCTGCTCACCGGCGGCCGGCTGGTCATGGTGCCGTACTGGGTGTCCAGGTCGCCCGAGGAGTTTCACGAGCTGCTGACGCGCGAGCGGGTCACCGTGCTCAGCCAGACGCCGTCGGCGTTCGCCCAGCTCATGGAGGCCGACCGGCACCGGGACGAACGGCTCGCCGTCCGGCTGACGGTGTTCGGCGGCGAACCGCTCGACGTGCGCCCGCTGCTGGGCTGGTTCGACCGGTATCCGGGCTGCCGCCTGGTCAACATGTACGGCATCACCGAGACCACGGTCCACGTGACCGCTCAGACCGTGACCCGCGGCGACGCCATCGCGGGATCCCGGTCGGTGGGACGCCCGCTGCCCGGCTGGCACGTGTACGTCCTCGACGAGCGGGGCCGCCCCGTTCCCGTCGGCGCGCCCGGCGAGATCCACGTCGGCGGGGCGGGGGTGGCCACGGAATACCTGGGCCGCCCGGAACTGACGGCCGAGCGTTTCGTGCCGGACCCGTTCGCCGGGGGCCGCATGTACCGCAGCGGCGACCGCGGCCGCCTGCGGGCCGACGGGCGGCTCGAACACCTGGGCCGGCTGGACACCCAGGTCAAGGTACGCGGCTTCCGCATCGAGCTGGACGAGATCCGCAACGTCCTCCTCGACGACCCCGCGGTCACCTCGGCCGCCGTCGTCCTGCGCGACGGCCGCCCGGCCGCACCCGGCCCCGCGGTCGGGGGTGCGCAGGCGGACGGAGAGGTGCAGGCGGTCGGGGATGCGCAGGCGGTCGATCATGCGCTGGCGCGGCTGGACGCGTACGTCACGCCGGCGGACCTCGACCCCGCCGAGGTGCGCCGGCGCGCGGCCAAGGTGCTGCCCGACCACATGATGCCCGCCACCGTCACGGCGCTGCCCGCGCTGCCGCTCACCGCGAACGGCAAGCTGGACGCCCGCGCCCTGCCCGAGCCGGCCTCCGCCCCGCCTGCCCCGGCCGCCCCTGCGGAGGACTTCACCCGGACGCTCGCCGCCGTCTGGGAGTCGGTGCTCGACGTGCCGGTGGGCGACGACGACAACTTCTTCGAGCTCGGCGGCAACTCGCTCCTGGCGATCCGGCTGGCGGCGGCCATGCGCGAACGGGACCTGCCCGCGCTGCCGCTGCGCGAGCTGTATCTCCATCCGACGGTACGCGACCTCGCGCAGGTGCTCGGCCATGAGTGACGGCACCGGGCTGCTGGACTGGCTCACCACCGCGGAACCCGCCGGCGCCGAACCCGGCCTCGGCGAGCAGGGGTTTCCCGTCGTGTGCCCCGCCGGGGTCGGGGTGGCGGACGCGCTCGTGGCGTGGGCGACCCTGCTGCACCACCACACGGGCCGCAGGGAGCAGGTTTTCCGCGTCGTCGATGGCGGGGCGGACGAGGTGGTCCGCTTCACGATCGACCCCGCGGGCAGGCTCGCCGCGCTCGCGGAGCAGGTGACGCACGCGCTGACCGCCGCCGAACCGTACACACCGGGTGCAGAACCGCACGGGCCGGGTGCAGAACCGCTGCCTGTCCTGGTGCGTGGGGACGGGCAGGTGACGGGTCCGCTGGTGCTCGTGCTGGACGGGGACGGCGCCCGGTTGCGGTACGCCCCCGGCGGGGACGCGGGCATGGCCGCCCGCCACGCGGCCCACCTGGCCGCCGTGCTGGCCATGCCGGCGGACCGCACGGTACGCGAGGTGGATCCGCTGTCCTCCGCCGAGCAGGCCCGGCTCGCCCGCTGGAACGACACCGCCACCGGCTACCCGTCGGAGCGGCGGATCGAGGAGCTGTTCGCCGAGCAGGCCGGGCGGGCGCCCGCCCATCCGGCCGTGGTGCACGGGAGCACCACCCTGACCTACGCCGAGCTGGACCGCCGCAGCACGTCGCTCGCGGTCTCGCTGCTCCGGGCGGGACTGCGTCCCGGCGAGCCGGTCGCGCTGCTGCTGCCGCGTACCCCCGAGCTGGTCGTCTCGGCGCTGGCCGTGCTGAAGGCGGGCGGCTGCTACCTGCCCGTCGACCCCGCCACCGGTCAGGAGCGGGTCGCGTTCACGATCGAGGACAGCGGCGCGAGGCTGCTCATCACCTCGGGACGGCCGCCCGCGACGCCCGCCGGGGCGCGGGTCGTCGACCTCGATGACCACGACTGGGCGGACGAGCCGGAGCCGGTGCGGCCGGTGCCCGGGGACACGGCCGCGCCCGCGTACCTGATGTACACCTCCGGCACGACCGGACGGCCCAAGGGCGTCATGATCCCGCACCGGGGTGTCGTGCGCCTGGTGCGCGGTGTCGCGTACGCCCGCCTGGACGCCACCACCAGGATGGCGCAGGTGGGGGCGACCGGGTTCGACGCCTCCGTCTGGGAGATCTGGGGTGCGCTGCTCAACGGCGGCACCCTGCACGTCCTCGACCGCGAGACGTTCCTCGACGCCGAGGAACTGTGCCGGGCGCTGGCCGGCGCCGGCATCACCACGGCGTTGTTCACGTCGGCGTTGTTCTCCCGGCTGGCGAGCGAGGACCCGGCCGTGTTCCGGCCGCTGCGTGACCTGCTCGTCGGGGGCGACGTGCTCCCCCCCGAGCACGCGGAGGCCGTGCTGCGCGCCAGTCCCGGGCTGCGGCTGGTGAACGCGTACGGGCCGACGGAGAACGCGGTCATCTCCACCGTGCACACCGTCGCCGGGCCGTCGGGCGCGCGCGTGCCCATCGGCCGCCCGGTCCCCAACACCACCGCGTACGTGCTCAACCAGGACCGCCTCCCGCTGCCCGCCGGCGTCCCCGGAGACCTGTACGTCGGCGGCGACGGCATGGCGACCGGCTACCACGGACGTCCGGAACTCACCGAGCGGGCCTTCGTCCGCCATGACGGGCGGCTGCTGTACCGGACGGGCGACCGGGCCCGCCGGCGGCCCGACGGTTCGATCGACTTCCTCGGCCGGGAGGATCGCCAGGTCAAGGTGCGCGGTTTCCGCGTCGAGCCGGGCGAGGTCGAAACGGCCCTGCTGGGCGTGGCGGGGGTCAGCGTCGCGGTGGTGGTGCCGCGCCGGACGCCCGAGCCGCACCTGTGCGCGTACGTCGAAGGCGGCGTCGAAGCCGGGCACGTGCGGGCGGAGATGGAGCGGCGGCTGCCCGCGCACCTCGTGCCCGCTCACGTCGTGGTGCTGCCCGCGCTGCCGCTGACCGCCAACGGCAAGGTCGACCTGGCCGGACTGCCCGCCCCCGAGGTCGCGACCGGCGGCCGGGCGGCGCGCGACGAGGTGGAGCGCATCCTGGCCGGGCTCTGGGAGGACGTGCTCGGCGTGCGCGGCATCGGCGCCGACGACCCGCTCGACCGGCTCGGCGGCAGCTCGCTGACCGCCACCCGGGTGTCCGCGCTCGTACGCCGCCGCTTCGGGGTGGCCTGCCCGGTGTCGGCCGTGTTGTCCGCCCGCACGGTCGCGGAGCTGGCCGACACCGTACGGGCTGCGGACCGTACGCAGGTCACCGGGCCGCGTCCGGGAACGGCCACCGAGCGCACCCCCCTCTCGCCCCAGCAGCACGGCGTCCACGTCGAGCAGGTCAAGGACCCGGCCGACACCCAGTACAACCTGCCCGTCGTCGTCGACCTGCCCGGCCCGGTGGATCACGAGCGCCTGACGGCCGCGCTGGCCACGCTCGTGGAGCGGCACGAGATCCTGCGCGCCGGGTTCGCCATGGACGGCGACGGCCGCCCGTACCAGTGGGTCCGCGAACCGTGGGACGTCACGATCGACGCGGTGGCCCTGCCGTGGGACGAGGACCCCGACGTGTGGGCGCGGCGCTGGGTCCGCCCGTTCGACCTGGCCAGGCCGCCGCTGTGGCGGGCGGCGCTGGTCCGGCACGCCGCCGGGACCCGGTTGGTGCTCGACATCCACCACCTGCTCACCGACGGCCACGCCCTGACCCTGCTCATGGGCGAATGGGCGGCCCTGGTCAGGGGCGAGCGGCCACCGGAGGCGGAGCTGCGCTACCGGGACTACGCCCAGTGGGCGGCCGGACCCGAACGGCGGGCGTTGTCGGACGGCCAGCGGGCCTTCTGGGAGGAGACGTTCGACCGGCCGGTCCCCCCGCTGGACCTGCCCACCAGCCTGCCCGCCGACAGGGCGCGGCCCTCGGTGCGTACGACCGAGGGCGGGCACCTGGCGTTCCGGTTCGGCCGGCGGCGGGCCCGGGCGGTCAGGGAGCTGGCCCGCGCCGAATCCGTGACGCCCTTCCATGTGCTGCTGGCCGCGTACACGGCCTTTCTCGGGCGGGTGAGCGGCAGCGCGGACGTGACGGTCGGCACGGCGGCGTCGGGGCGGCACCTGCCGGGCGTGGACCGGGTGCAGGGCATGTTCGTCAACACGCTCTGCCTGCGAGTGCGGCCCTCGGCCGAGCTGCCGTTCCTCCAGCACCTGCGGGCCGTGGCCGCGCACGCCGTGGCCGCCGTCGACCACCAGGACCACACCCTCGACGTCGCCCGCCATGGGCGGCCGTCCCACGGCAGGCATCCCCTTTTTGACACGTTCTTCGCGGTCCAGGACACCGGGCTGCAGCGGGTGGACTTCCTCGGCGGCCACCCGAGCTGGAGGCCCGGCCTCACCGGGCGCACGATCTTCGACCTCGACCTGCAGATCGAGGTCGAGCCCGACGACTACGCCGCCCGCTGGGCGTACGCCACCGCGCTGTTCCTGCGTCCGACCGTGGAGCTGTTCCGCGACGAGCTGCTGGCGCTGCTCGACGCCGCGCTCGCCGACCCGGGCACGCCGCTCGGCTCGCTCGGCGAGCCGCTCAGGGCCGCCGCCTCCCATGACCTGTCCGAGCTCGCGTTCGACTTCGACTTCTGATCAGGGGTGAGGGAGCACATGCAATCCATCGAGAGCCTGGGCAGGCTCAAGGTCGCGGCCGCCCAGCGGCCCCGGGAGGGCGCGTTCTGGCGTGCGGAGCTGGCGGCCCTGCCCGAACGCGCCGGCTTCCCCGCCGACCACGTGCCGGCGGGCACCGGCTCCCCCGGCCTGCGCGCGCCGGCCGCCCATGACGACGCCTCGCCCGCCACCGACGGCCGTGGCCCGGCCGGCGTCGCCGTCGTCGCGCGCGAGATCGATCCCTCGCTGGCGGGCCGGCTGCTCAAACTGGCCAGGGGCCGGGACGCCGCCCTGCACGCCCTGCTCGTCGCGGCGGCCGGCGCGCTGCTCCAGCGGTACACGGGCGAGGACGAGGTCGTCCTGGCTGTGCCCGCGCTGCCGGTCGCGGGCGGGCCCGCGCCGCTGGCCGCCACGCTGCCGCTGCGGCTGCCCATCGGAGACGACCGTACGCTGCGCAGCCTGCTCGGCGAGGTCGCCACCCGGTTGCGGGCGGTGGCCGCGCACCAGGACTACCCGGTCGAACTGCTCGCCCGCGAGTCCGGCGGCACGCCGCACGACGGCGACGACCCCTTCGCGGCGGTGCTCGTCGACACAGTGCACGACCTCGAGCACGACACCGAGCACGACACCGAGCACGACACCGGGCGCGGCCCAGTGAATGACACCGGGCGCGACACAGCGCACGGCACCGGGCGCGAACCCGGGCACGACACACCGGTCGGCCCGGCGAAGGGCGAGGGGCGTCCGGGGTTTCCTGTCGTGTTCTCCTTCGCGCGGCGGGCCGACCGGCTGACGTTGCGGTTGCGCTACCGGCCCGCCGTCCACACCCCCGGCACCGCGCGGCGCCTGCTGGTCCACTGCATGTTGCTGCTCGACCAGGCCAGCGCCCATCCCGACACCGCGCTGTGCGCGCTGGATCTGCGCTCCGTCGCCGACCGCGCGCTGAGCGCCGGGGCGAACGCCACGGACGTCACCTTCGACGGGCCGCAGCGGCTGGACGAGTTGTTCGACCGCAGGGTGGCGGCGACTCCTGACGCCGTCGCCCTGGTGGGGGACGGGTTCCGGCTCACCTACGCCGAGCTGGGCGCCCGGGTCAACCGGCTGGCGCACACGCTGCGGGCCCGGGGCGTCGGCCGGGACGACCTGGTGGCGGTGCTGGCCGACCGGTCGCCGGAGATGTTCACGGCCATCCACGCCGTGGTGCGGGCGGGTGGCGCGTACCTGCCGATCGATCCGGGCAACCCGCGGGAGCGCGTCGAGTATCTGCTGCGGGACAGCGGCGCGCGTCTGGTGCTGACCCAGCCGCACCTCGCGGGCATGGTGGCGGGCATGGTGGCGGGGGCGGCGACGCTGGACCTCACGGACGAGGCCGCGTACGCGCCCGACTCCGGCCCGCCGCCCGTGCTCGGGGACGGCGGCGACCTGGCGTACGTCATCTACACGTCCGGGTCGACCGGCGAGCCGAAGGGCGTGCAGATCGAGCACCGGGCGGCCGTCAACCGGATCGCCTGGATGCAGCGGACGTACCCGATCGACGCCGCCGACGTGATCATGCAGAAGACGCCCACGTCGTTCGACGTCTCGGTGTGGGAGCTGTTCTGGGGCGTGCAGGCGGGCGCCGCGGTGTGCCTGCCCGCGCCCGGCGCGGAGCGCGACCCGGAGGAGCTGCTCGCGGCCGTGCGGCGCCACGGCGTCACGACGATGCACTTCGTGCCGCCGATGCTGGGCGCCTTCCTCGACTTCGTGTCGGGCGCGCAGGAGAGCCCCGGCCCGCTGCGCCAGGTGTTCGCCAGCGGCGAGGCGCTGGCCCCGCACCACGTACGGCGTTTCCACGAGGTGATGCCGTCGGTGCGGCTGGTGAACCTGTACGGCCCCACCGAGGCCACCGTGGACGTCACCCACTACGTCTGCCGGGGCGACGAGACCCGGGTGCCGATCGGCTGGCCGGTCGCCAACACCCGCGTCCACGTGCTCGACGCCGGGTTGCGCCCGCAGCCGGTCGGCGTGCCGGGCGAGTTGTGCGTCGCCGGGGTGCAGCTGGCCCGCGGCTATCTGGGCAGGCCGGAGCTGACCGCCGAGCGGTTCACGGCCGCGCCGCACGCGGGTGAGGAGCGCGTCTACCGTACGGGGGACCGGGCGGTACGGCTGCCCGACGGCTCCGTCGAGTTCCTGGGCCGGATGGACCACCAGCTCAAGGTGCGCGGGCACCGCGTCGAGCCGGGCGAGATCGAGGAACGGCTGCGGCGGCACCCGTCGGTGCGGGACGCCGTGGTCGTGGCCCGCGAGCCTGACGGGCTGCGGGGGTACGTGGTGTCGGCGGCGCCGGTGCCCGAGGACGAGCTGAAGGAGCACCTGCGCCGGACGCTGCCGGCGTACATGGTGCCCGCCCGGCTGGTGACGCTGGAACGCTGGCCGCTCACCCCGAACGGCAAGCTGGACCGCCGCGCGCTGCCCGAGCCGGCGGACAACAGCGCGTACGAGGCGCCGCGCACGCCGGTGGAGACCGGCCTGGCCCGGGTCTGGGCCGAGGTGCTGGATGTCGAGCGGGTCGGCGTGCACGACAACTTCTTCGCGCTCGGCGGCGACTCGATCCGTTTCGTCACCGTGCTGGCCAGGGCCCGCGCGCTCGGCCTGGACTTCACGTTCCGGCAGCTGTTCGAGAACCCGACGGTGGCCCGCCTCGCGGAGGTCGCCGGCGAGACCGCGCGGAGCGGCGAGGACCGGGAGCCGCGGCCGTTCGAGCTGCTCGAACCCGAGGACCGGGCCAAGATTCCCGACGGGGTCGTGGACGCGTACCCGATGACGCAGCTCCAGGCGGGGCTCGTCTTCCAGAGCGAGCTGTCGCACAGCACCGTCGAATACCACGACATCATCAGCTACACGATCCAGAGCACGTTCGACGCCGAGCGGTTCGAGCAGGCGGCGCGAATCCTCGCCGCCCGCCACCCGATCTTCCGCACCGGCTACCACCTCACCGGCTACACCGAGTACCTGCAGCTCGTGCACGCGGACGCGCCGAGCCCGCTGACGGTCGCCGACCTGCGCGGCATGACCGAGTCCGAGCAGGACGCCTGGTACCGCGACTGGCTGGAGCGGGAGAAGGCGCACCGCTTCGCGTGGGCCGAGCCCGGCCTGGTGCGGCTGCATGTGCACGTGCTGGCCGACGACCTGTTCAGGTACACGCTGAGCCAGCACAACTCGGCGCTGGACGGCTGGAGCATCACGCTGGTGCACACCACGCTGTTCGACCTGTACCACCGGCTCCTGGAGGGCCGGCCGCTGCCCGACGCCCCGGCGGGCAACCACGTGCGCGACTACGTGGCGCTGGAGCGGCGCTCGCTCGCGGACCCCGGGCACCGCGCGCACTGGGCAGAGGTGCTGTCGGACGGCGCCTTCACCGAACTGCCGAGGACGAGGAGCGCGGCGGCGCCGGACGTCTTCCCCGTGGTCTTCCACGAGGTGGAGCTGCCGCCGGGGCTGTCGGACCGGATCGTGGCCCTGGCCGGCAGGTTGTCCGTGCCGGTCAAGAACGTCGCGCTGGCCGCGCACGTGAAGGTGCTCTCGCTGATCAGCGGCGAGCCCGACGTCATCACGGGGTACGAGCACAGCGGCCGCCCGGAGAACGAGGGCGCCACCGAGGCCATCGGGTTGTTCCTCAACACCGTGCCGTTCCGCGCCCGCGTGGAGCCCGGTTCCTGGGCCGGGCTCGTACGCCAGGTCTACAGGTCGGAGGTGGAGCTGCTGCCGGCCCGGCGCTACCCGATGGCGCAGATGAAGCGCGACCTGGAGACCCAGGACCCGCTGTTCGAGACGGCCTTCAACTTCACCCACTTCTACCTGTTGCGGCAGTTGGAGGAGCGTGAGGGGTTCGCGCTGCTCGACGTGCGGGCCAACTCGGAGACCGAGTTCGTGTTGCGCGCCGAGTTCTCCCGGCACTTCGCCACCGACGAGGTACGCCTGAGCCTGCACTACCACGCCCACCTCTTCGAGCCCTGGCAGGTGGCCAGGATGGGCGCGTACTACCGGGCGGCGTTCGAGGCGATGACCTCCGGCCCCGACGCCCCGCACCATCTCGCGGACCTGCTGCCGGGCGAGGAGAGCGCGGCGCTGGACGCGGCCGAGGCGTCGGAGGACCTGCCCGCCGAGGTGGCGGGGCTCCTGCCCGGCCCCGCCCGCCTGCGGTTCGTGGACGGGCACGGCCTGCGGGTGCCGTTCGCCACCCCCGGCAGGGCCGTCGTCGTCGCGGCCGGGGACGAGAGCGTCACGGCCGCCACGGAACTGTACGGCCGACGCCTGCCCGGCCGCGTCGAGCTGCTACCCGAGCCGGAGCGCAGGCTTTTCCGCCGCTCCACCGGCCGGAGCGTCCCCCGCTCGGGCGGCCGTCCCGAGGGCCCGCTGCAGCAGCGCATCGCGAAGGCGTGGGCGGGCGTGCTCGACGTGCCGGCGGAATCCATCACGCTCGACGACAACTTCTTCGAGCTGGGCGGCGGCTCGCTGTCGGCGATGCGGGTGGTCATGGAGATGGGCGGCCTGGTGACGCTCACCGACCTGATGCGCAACTCGACGTTCGGGCCGCTGTGCGCGGTGGCCGAGGCCAACCTCGAAGCGCAGGCCGAGCGGGACGCGCAGCCCAGGCCCCGCCGCCTGCTCAGGCCGCTGACGGATGACCCCGGCCGGGCCGCGTACGCGCTGGTCTGCTTCCCGTACGCCGGCGGCGACGCCGCCAACTTCGAGCCGCTGGCCACCGCGCTCGCCAAGGCCGGCGACCCCGGCGAGGGCCGCGTCGCCGTCTACGGCGTCGACCTGCCGGGCCACGACGCCGGGCGGCCGGACGAGCCGTTCCTGTCCGTACGCGAGGCGGCCCGGCTGGTGGCGGACGAGATCCGCGCCACCGTCGGACTGCCCGTGCTGCTGTGGGGCCACTGCGTCGGCTCGGCGCTCGCGGTCGAGACGGCCCGCCTGATGGAGGCGGCCGGCGACCCGCCGCGGCACGTCGTCGTGGCCGGCAAGCTGCTGCACGACGCCGAGACCACCCGCGAGTCCGTCCGGCAGGCGGAGGCGATGACCGATGACGAGGTCGTGGCCTGGCTGGCCGGCGTCACGGGGCTGACCGGGCTCGACGCGCTCGGCCCCGGTCAGGCGGCGTTCGTGGCGGCCGTGTTCCGGCACGACTCCCGCGCCGCCAACACGTACCTGCTCGACGAGCAGGGTGCGGCCCCGCTCGGCGTGCCGCTCACCACCGTGTACGCCGCCGACGACCCCCTCACCCCCGGGTACGCCCGGCGGCATACGGAGTGGTCGCGCTTCGCCGCCGCGATCCGGCTCGCCGAGATCGGCCCGGCCGGCCACTACTTCTGCCGTACGGCGCCCGACGCCGTGGCCGCCCTGGTGCGCACGCTATGGAAGGAAGGGCTCTAGAGCATGTCCGCCACCGACCCGCCACCCGAGGCGTCACCCGAGACCTCACTGCCCACGCCGCGCCAGGTGTTCCTGGCCGGGGTCAGGAGCACGACGCCGTTCCTCGCCTCCGCGATCCCGATGGGCATCGCGGGGGGCGTGCTGGGCTTGTCGAGCGGGTTGTCGGAGTTCGCCACCCTGGGGCTGGCGATGGCGGTGAACTCCGGCACCGCGCAGTTCGTCGGTTTCGCCCTGATCGCTGACGGCGCGAGCTGGCCCGCGATCATCCTGACCACGCTCATCCTGGGCCTGCGGATGTTGCTGTACAGCACGATCCTCATCCCGTACGTCAAGGAGGTCCCTCAGCGCTGGCGGGTGGTGCTCGGGTTCGGGCTGATCGACGAGGTGTTCTTCGTGGCGATCGACCGCCTGCGCAACGGCAGGCTGACCCACCACAAGCACTTGTTCTTCCTGGGGGCGTCGGGGCTGCTGTACGTCACCTGGATGACGTGCACGGTGATCGGCATGTCGCTCGGGTCGGCCGTGCCCGACGTGGAGAAGCTCGGCCTGGACTTCCCGGTGACCGCCATGTTCATCGCCATGCTCGCGATCGGGCTGACGAACTGGCGGGTCGCGGCGGCCATCGGCTCGGCCGGCGTGACGGTGATGCTGGCGCACGGCCTGCCGTACAACCTCGGGGTCGTGCTGGCCGCGATCGTCGGGGCCGCGGTCGGCGCGGGGTGCGAGCTGGCGACGCGGAAGAAGACGCCGAAGGCGAGCGAGGAGAAGGAGAACGTGGCATGAGCATGCTGCTGCTGATCATCGGCATGGGGTTGTGCAGTTTCCTGCCCCGCTATCTGCCGCTGGCGGTGCTCGCCGGCCGGGAGATGCCGGCGGTGGTGGAGACGCTGCTGAAGTACACGCCGCCGGCGGTGCTGGCCGCGCTGGTCTTCCCGGCCGTTCTCACGCCGTCGGGAAAGGGCATCGAGCTGACGCTGGCCAATCCCTATCTCATCGGCGGCGCGGTCACTTTCGTGGCGGGCCTGGTCTCGAAAAGATTTCTGCTCTCCACGTCGGTCGGGATCGCCGCTTTCTATGTGAGTAGGTGGCTGATCGGTTGAAAGATGAATCGTATTTCCCACGCCTTTCTTCGTGCTTATTTTTTGGAACGATGCAACCTCCTATGACATGGGGCGATGTGACTGACATTCACCAAGACCATTTGTCTCTGATACAGTCAGGCGGCACTTCGGTACGACTGCTTACCGCTTGCGCATCCGTTACGTGTGCGATTAATATATGGCTCCATGTCCACCCCCCTGACCGTGGAAAAAGAGTCGCGCATGATGAGCGCGACCCTGCGCGCTCTGAATGGAATTGAGCGCGCCGGAAACAAGCTCCCCCATCCGTTCTGGCTCTTTGTCTTCCTGAGCGCCTTCCTCATGGCGCTCAGCTGGCTCCTGGCCACCTTGAACGTCTCGGCGGTCAACCCCGCCGACAACAAGACCGTCGTCGCCCAGAACCTGCTGTCGGCCGAAGGCCTCGGGGTCATGCTCGGCGACGCCATCGACAACTTCGCCACCTTCCCGGCGCTGGGCACGGTGCTCGCCGTCATGCTCGGCGTCGCGGTGGCCGACAAGTCGGGGCTGCTGGCCGCGGTGCTGCGACGGGGCATCTCCCGCGTGCCCGCGCGCTGGGTGACCTTCGCCCTCGCCTTCACCGGCATGATCTCCCACGCGGCCGCCGACTCGGCGTACATCGTGCTGATCCCGCTGGGCGGCCTGGCCTTCTACGCGGTGGGCCGCAACCCGATCATCGGCGTGATCGTGGCATACGTCTCGGTGGCGGCCGGCTTCGACGCCAGCCCCGTCGTCACCCCGACCGACGTCATCCTGGGCGGCATCACCACCGAGGCCGCGCACACCATCGACCAGAGCGTCAACGTCACGCCGCTCGCCAACTACTTCTTCTCGCTCGGCTCGTCGTTCGTGCTCGCCGCCATCATCACGCTGGTGACGGAGACCCTGCTCACCAAGCGGGCCAAGAGCATGCCGATCGACGAGGACGCCGAGATCGGCGACCTGGGCGACCTCAAGCTGTCCGACACGGAGCGGCGCGGCCTGCGCTGGTCCGGCATCACGCTGCTGGTGATCATCGCGCTGGTCGCGCTGGCCATCGTCCCGTCGGGCTCGCCGCTGCGCGACGAGAACGGCGACCTCGACTTCGGCCCGCTGCTGGGCGCGATCGCCCTGCTGATCGGCGTCGCCTTCTGCCTCGTCGGCATCGTCTACGGGCGCATCGTCGGCACCATCAAGAAGAGCAGCGACGTGCCCGACTTCATGGCGCACGGCATGCGGGAGATGGCCCCGGTCATCGTGCTGTTCTTCGCGATCTCGCAGTTCCTGGCCTACTTCAAGTGGACCAACATCGGCACGATCATCGCGATCAAGGGCGCCGAGGTGCTCAAGGCGGCCGGCATCACCGGCCCCGTGGTGTTCATCGGCATCCTGCTCATCGTCACGATCATCAACCTGCTGATCACCAGCGGCTCCGCCCAGTGGGCGCTGGTCGGCCCGGTGTTCGTGCCGATGCTGATGCTGCTCGACATCCCCGCGGAGACCACCCAGGCGGTCTACCGCATCGCCGACTCCTGCACCAACGCGCTGTCGCCGATGAGCCCCTACTTCGTGCTGGTGCTCGGGTTCGTCCAGCGCTACCGCAAGTCGGCCGGCATCGGCACCCTGATGGCCCTCGTGCTGCCTCTGTGCCTGGTCATGCTCGTCACCTGGACGCTGCTGTTCCTGCTGTGGTGGGCCCTCGGCATCCCCCTCGGACCGGGCGTACCCGTCCGGTAATTCCCTCTAGATTAAGGAACCCTCAGTGACACCGGCTCCCGTGTGGACCCACCAGGCCCTTCCCACCATGCTCGGCGACCTGCGCAGGCTCGTCGAGCTGGAGAGCCCGAGCGACGACAAGGCACTGCTCGACCGGGCTCTCGACGAGATCGGCGACTGGGCCGCCGACCGCATCGGGAAGCCGGACCGGCTCCAGCGTCACGACGGCGGGCGCCACGGCGACGTGCTGGAGCTGACCTACCACGGCACGGCCCCCGGCTACGTCCTGCTGGTCGGCCACTACGACACCGTGTGGCCGGCCGGCACCCTCGCCGGCTGGCCCTGGCGGGTCAGCGACGGCGTCATCAGCGCGCCCGGCGTCTTCGACATGAAAACCGGCCTGGTCCAGGCGGTGTGGGCGGTGCGCGGGCTGCGCGAGCTCGGCCTGCCGCACCCCTCGGTCCGCCTGCTGTTCAACGGCGACGAGGAGATCGGCAGCCCGGCCTCCCGCGAGCGGATCGAGGCGGCGAGCGAGGGCGCGCTGGCCACCCTGGTCTTCGAGGGCGCGATCGACGGCGCGGTGAAGACCTCCCGCAAGGGGGTGGGCATCTTCCAGGTGAGCGCCACCGGCATCGAAGCGCACGCCGGGCTCGACCCCACGGCCGGCGCCAGCGCCGTGCACGCGCTGGCCGCGCTGATCCTCGACATCGCCGCGATGGGCGCCCCCGAGCGCGGCACCACGGTCAACGTCGGCGTCGTCAAGGGCGGCACCGGCACCAACGTCACCGCCGGGCGCGCCACGTGCGGCATCGACGTACGCGTCTCCCGTCCCGACGAGATGGACCGCGTGGACGCGGCGCTCGCCGCGCTGCGCTCCCCCGACCCGCGCGTGTCCATCGAGCTGAGCGGCGGCTGGAACCGGCCTCCCATGACGCCCAACCCGGCCTCGGAGGACCTGTTCGCGAGGGCCTGCAAGGCCGCCATCGAGCAGGGCCTCGACCTGCGCGAGGCGGGGGTCGGCGGCGCCAGCGACGCCAACTTCGTCTCCGCGCTCGGCCGGCCCGTGCTCGACGGGCTCGGCCCCGTCGGCGCCGGCTCGCACTCCCGCTCCGAGCACGCCATCGTCGACCACATCCCGGAGCGCACCGCCCTCACCATGGGCATCATCACCGGCTACACCGGCTGAGCAGGCGGCCGGACGGGCGGTCAGGAAGACCGGCCGCCCGTCGGGTCAGGCCCGTCGAGGAGGGCGAGGTCGGCCGGCCGGATCGTGGACTTCGCCAGCAACGCCGTGATGAGGTTGTGGTTGAGCGCGTTGCCCAGCGGCGGCGGGATCTCCTCCTCCCGCAGCCCCGCCACCTCGGAGCTGAGCCGCTTGCGCGTCTGGTTGACGATGTGGGCGGCACGTTTGCCCGTCCAGCCCTCGCCGGGACGGAGGCGGTGGAGCTCGTCGGCGACCTGAGCCCAGGTCAGCGGCTGCGGCCACGGCTCGGGCCGCAGATAACGCTGGGCGAGACAGACCAGCACCAGGCGCTCCGCCTCGCTCAGCTCCCACCCGGGCGGGTTGCACGTGTCGGCGTCGTGGCGGCTGTCCTGGTCCGGGTCGCTCCTCCCCATCACGATCCGCACCTCGAGCAGGTGGTCCTGCTCGGGGCCGACGATGAACAGCGGCGTGTGCCCCGTCGGCAACCTCGTCCGGTGGCCGGTGAGCACCAGCCGCGAGCCCGGCAGCCGAATGGGCAGCCTGCCGAGGTTGTACAACATCCAGGCGGAGTCCTCGCGGGTGATGTATCCGTGCCGGCGGCTGACGTGCGGGTCGTTCGGGCCGACGCAGACGTGCACGTCCGGCTCGCACCTCCCGAACACCACGTCGAACCGGGCGTCCGGCGCGACGCGCATCCCTCCGTTGCTCCCCCGTACGAACAGCGTGCCCGGCTGCGCCGGAGGAAGCTCGTCGGCGAAGTTCCCGAGTTCTTTCGGCAGGATGTCCACCTTGCTCTGCGGTCTGCGCATCGTCCCCGCCATGCCGTCGGTCCTTTCTCCATGCACCCTGTCACGGTAACCGCCGCCCTCCGGGAGGGGTCCCGGGCTCAGGAGGTCGTGGCCGGGTTGACCGTGTAGTGCACGATCACGCCCGCCCCCTCGGGCACCTCGACGAGCTTGTCCACGAGCTTGCCGCCGAAGTCCACCACCCTGAGCTGGATCAGGCTCGCGTTGTCCCGCTCCCAGCAGTACAGATGCGTCTCGTCGTACCAGCCGAGCACCGTGTCGCAGTCGGAGGAGAACGCGCGGACCTGCTTGCCGGTGGCGGACGCCCAGAGGCAGTGGTCGTCGTCGTGGCCACTCGGGCAGTCGGTCACGAACATCGACCCCGAGGGTGAGAAGATCTGTGCGCCGTCGAACGGTGGCTCACCGACGTCCCGCACGTCGCGCACGAGCTTGCCGGAACCGTCGAAGAAGCGTAACCCGTCGTCGTCGCCGTAGGCGCTGACGACGCTCTGCCCGCCGGGGCCCCAGACGAACTCGTGGTCCTGGATCGCGTCGTCGGCCACCTCGACCACCCTGACCGCGCTTCTGGCGAGGTCGGTCCGGTCCACCGTGAGGATGGCGAAGCCCACGGTGGACCGCTCCTTGCCGGCCCTCCTGGTGACGTTGAGCAGGATCTCCGTGCCGTCCTTCGACCAGGCCTGGATGGAGCCGCTCATCGGCTTGCGCACGGTCTTGACCCGGAAACTGAACCCCGTATCCCTGTTGGTGAGGAGGACCGAGCTGTAGTCGTCGTCGGTGTAGAGCTTGGGCCTCTCCGCGAGATACCGGCCGTCGGGGGAGACCAGGGACTTGTCGTTGGCGGGATATTTCTCGAACGTGCCCTCCAGCGACTCCCTGGCGTAGTCGACGTGGGTGTCGGTCTTCTTGTCCTTCAGCTCGTACGCCGTCAGCCTGATGGGGTCTGCCGGGCTCTCATAGAGGGTGATCCGGCCGCCCGGCGGCTTGGTCTCGACGGGTTCCGGCGTGCTCGTGTCCAGTGGCGTCGCCGAGGTGACGGCCGCGGTCCGGGCGGCGAGCGGGTCCGGCTCGTAGACGGCCTTGCCCACGGCCGCCCCGGCCGCCCCCGACACCAGGACGAGCGCGGTGACGGCGGCGGCCACGCCGGCGACGGGCCGGCGCGTGCGTTCCTGATCCTGCGCGGGCAGGCCGGCCTCCCCCGGCGGTTCCCAGGTCACCTCCCTGAGCGGATCGCCGGCGGCCGACGGCTTCCGCAGCAGTTGCATGATCACCTGCTGGGCCATCGGCCGCTCCTCCGGGTCCTTGGCCAGGCACCGCTCGACCACCTCGCGCAGCGGCCCCTCGAGAACGCCCAGGTCGGGCGGCTCGTTGAGCACCCGGTCCATCACCGCGTGCGGCCCCTCATGGCCGAACGGCGCCCGCCCGCAGGACGCGAAGACCATCGTGGCGGCCCAGGAGAACATGTCGGCCGCCGGCCCCACCGGCCGGCCCAGGATCTGCTCGGGGCTCATGTACGCCGGCGTGCCGATCTGCGTGCTGCTCGTCATCTGCACCGGGTCCAGCGTGCGCGCGATGCCGAAGTCGATCACGCGCGGCCCGTCACCGGCCATGATGACGTTGCCCGGCGTGAAGTCGCGGTGCACGACCATGCCTTCGTGGATGGCGACCAGCGCGGCGGCGGTGCCGATGGCCAGCCGGTCCAGCGCGGCGCCGGTGCGCGGGCCCTCGTCCCGCACGATCTCCCTGAGGGAGGGGCCTTCGACGTACTGGCTGACGATGTAAGGCCGGCCGTGCTCGACGCCCGTGGAGAGCACGACCGCGGTGCAGAAGGGCGCCACCTGCTGGGCGACCTGCGCTTCTCGCAGGAAACGCTGGACGCTCTCCTCGTTGTCCGCCTGGTCGCCGTGCAGCCATTTGACGGCCACGTGCGCGCCCATGGGTGTTCTGGCCAGGTAGACGACGCCCTGTCCGCCCGATCCCAGCCTGCCGAGGAGTTCCAGGCCTGCCACTTCCGGAGGATCACCGGGCACGAGCGGTGTGAAGGATGGCATGGCGTCATTGTGTGTTCATGCCGTGGATCTACGACAACCCCGGCGGCGGTTGTGTTAGTGCTCCGTGACGATGGTTCACGAGGAAAGGTTGACCTCGTACCCGGGAGAGAGGTCGACGTCCTCCGGGATGTCCATCAGCTTCCGCACCAGTTTGCCGTCCAGGGTCACGACCCGGATCTCGTCCTCGGCGCCGTTGTCCTGCTCCCAGCAGAACAGATGGTCCTCGTCGAACCAGCCGAGCACCTTGTTGCAGTCGGAGGAGAACGAGCGGACCCGCTTGCCTGTCGCGGTGTCCCAGAGGCAGTGGTCGTCGTCACCGTCGGGGCAGTCGGTCACGAAGGTCCTGCCCGAGGGTGAGAACTGGTGGTCGGGGCCGCTGTCCAGCGCCCCCACGCCCGGCACGTCGCGCGTGGGCCGCCCGGCGGCGTCGTAGAAGCGCAGCCCCTTGATCTTCTCGTGGAGTAAGACCACGCCCTCTCCCGCGGCGTCCCAGCCGAAGTCGCCTTCGCCGAGCGTGGCGTCGCCCACGTCGGCCACGGTCGCCTTGCTCCTCGCCAGGTCGGCGCGGTCCACGTGGATGATGGCGAAGCCGGTGGTGGTCCAGTCTTTCTTGCCGTTGACCGGCTTGCTCACGGTGAGCAGGATCTTCGTGCTGTCCTTGGAGAACGCCTCGATGGTGCTGTCCAGAGGTTTGCGCACGGTCTTGACCCGGAAGCTGACCCCGGACTCGCTGTTGGTGATGAGCACGGAGTCGTAGCCGTCGGAGGTGTAGTCCTTCTGCCTGATCGCGTGATAGCGGCCGTCGGGAGAGACCAGCCACTCGAGGATGCCGGTGCGCTTGCCGAACGTGCCCTGCCGCAGGTTCCTGGCGTAGAAGGTGTCCTCGTGGGTCTTGTTGTCCTCGATGCTGTACGACATCAGCCTGATCGGGTCGGAGGGGCGTTCGTGCAGCGTGACCCCTTCGGCGAGCTCGGCGTCGACGGGCTCGGCCGTGACACCCGGCGCGAAGGTCTCCGCCTTCGACGGCGCGGACGGCTGGGCCGCGGTGCCGGTCGGCGCCAGCAGACCCGCGGCGGCGAACCCGCCGACCGTCAGGAGCAGCGCCGTCGCCAGCGCCGCGCCGACGACGACGGCCCTGCGCCGCCGCTCCCGCGCGCGGACCGGCGGGGACGGCAGCGCAGGGCCGTCGTCGTC